>JAYVOO010000431.1:0-4630 GCA_043757905.1 Oligoflexia bacterium | reverse complement strand
GAATCCACGGACGCAGGATCTTCTCGTAGTAGCGCGCGGTCTCCTCGAGGCCGGGAGTCTTGAGTTTCCCGAACGCGAGGAGATGAAGCTTCATGCCGCGAACGGAACGCTCAGTTCAACCGGTTGGCGGCGGGACCGTAGTATTCGGAGGGAATCTTCACGCGAGGCGCATCGGTCCAGAGGTTCTCGAGGTCGTAATATTCGCGAAGCGCGTCGAGGAAGATGTGCACGACGACGTCGCCGCAGTCCATCAGTACCCAGCGGCCTTCGGCGTAACCTTCGATCGAGAGGATCTCGCGGCCGGCAGCTTCGAGCTCGTGCTCGATCGAGTCGGCCATGGCCTGCACCTGGCGGTCGGACATGCCGCTCGCGATGACGAAATAATCGGTGAAGCCGCAGATCTCGCTCAGATCGAGGACCTTGACGTTCTCACCCTTCTTTTCGATGGCGGCCCGAGCGCAGATCAGCGCTTTCGCACAGGATGGATCTTGCGTAGCCTCACGGCTGGATTGGGTGGTCGTCTGGTCGGACATCATAAAATCTCCTAAAAAGCTGAAAACTATTGGCTCTCGCTCAATCTCGGCAGGCCTTAATGGCCTGCCTGGTCACTCAATCTCGGCAGGCCTTAATGGCCTGCCTGGTCACTACCATATAAGCGGTGCCGCATCAAATAGGCCAAAACGGCCTCGCCGAGCTGCCCCTCGGGCGGCCTTCCGCTGCGGGCGATGGTCTCTCGAATGCCGGTCGAAGAGATCTCGGGGGCGTCGGTCGCAACGAGTTGGATGTAGCCCACAGTGCTGGCGGCGCTGCGGAGCTGCCAGCATCTCGAAGCCCCTTCGCGACCGATGATTCCAGCTCCGGCCCATTGTTTGAGTGCTTCTTGGGCGCGGGCGTCGCCGCCCGGTCGCCGGGCGAGTACGATCCAGTGGCAAAGCCCCAATAGCTCGGGAAAACGATGCCATTGGTGAAGTTGGGCGAGCTGGTCGGCTCCGATCACGAAGGCCAACCGTCCGGGCGACTGCTCCCGGCCTAGCTCAGCCAGTGTATCGAACGAATAAGTAGGAGATTTCGGCGAGTTCTGGGCGCGCGTCAACTCGCGGAGGTCAAGCTCGACATCGGCCAGGCCCTCGAAGCACCGACGGGTCATCTCTACGCGGTGCTCGCTTGACGTGGCCCCAGAGGACTTCTGCGGAGGCACCGCTGAGGGCACAACTAAAACGCGCTTCACGCCGGGATTGCGGAACAGCCCCGCGACCGCCTCGCGGTGCCCGAGATGTGGCGGGTCGAAAGTCCCGCCGAAGATCGCAGTGGTCTCTGCCCATTGAGGCCCGACGGTGCTCACGCTCAAGCCCTGAGGTTCTCGTCGTCAGGCAGTGGAATTACAGTCTTGCCACCATTGAGCTCGCGGGAGCGCTGCTCCCGAAGCTCGGCGCGAATCGCGTTGACCATGACTGGCAGGCCGGCTCCGGTCACGGCGGAAATCGCGAAAGGCTCGCCCGCAGCCGGATGCGTTCCCCGGATCCCGGCGATGCGGTCGCGAAGCGCCTTTTGTGCACGCTCCACGAGTTCGGTATCGCTTTCGAGTAGATCCAGTTTGTTGATGACCACGATCTCGGGCTTGTGCAGCAGGTTCTCGCTAAAAAGGCCCAGTTCGACGCGAATCGCCTGGTAGCTCTTGATCAAGTTCTCGATCGCCTGGTCGAAGCTCGAGACGACAGCGGCTTCCGGGTCGAAACTCTCCGGTCGGGTGGCTTCTTCAAGGAAGCGGGTTCCGTCCAGGAGATGGACGAAAAGTCGAGTTCGTTCGATGTGACGGAGGAACTTATGGCCGAGCCCCAGGCCGCGATGCGCGCCTTCGACGAGGCCCGGGATGTCCGCGACCACGAAGGTCTCGTAGTTCTCGGTCTCGACTACGCCCAGGTTCGGTACGAGCGTGGTGAATTCGTAGTCCGCGATCTTGGGCCGGGCCGCGCTGATTCGCGAGATGAGGGTGGACTTGCCGGCGTTTGGGAAGCCAATGATGCCGACGTCCGCGAGGAGCTTCAGTTCAAGCTTCACTTCGCGGGCTTCGCCGTCCTCGCCGGGCTGGGCGAATTTCGGTGCCTGATGGGTGGAAGTGACGAAATGGGCATTGCCCTTTCCGCCGCGGCCGCCTTTGCAGGCGACCCACTTCTGGCCGTCTTCCGTGAAATCGACGAGCGTATCGCCGGTCTCCTTATCCTTGATCAGCGTGCCGACCGGAATCTTGAGGACAACGTCTTCGCCGTCCCGGCCCGCTTTATTGGCGCCGGACCCATGCATGCCGTTATGCGCGTCGTAGGAACGCTTGTAGCGAAAGTCTTGAAGGCTGCCCAATTGCCGGGAAGCCTGGAACACGACGCTGCCGCCTTCTCCGCCGTCGCCCCCGTCGGGACCGCCCATCGGCGCGAAGGTCTCACGGCGAAAGCTGATGCAGCCGGGGCCCCCATGGCCGCCGGAGATTCTGATATTTGCTTCGTCGATGAATCGCATAGGCTACTTCCGTTCAATATCTCTCTCGCTTGGGCGAGTTTCCTTCTGATGAAAAGTTCGTGTACTACCGGCTTCTATCAGTGAGCAGAACGTGAAGGCCTAGTGAGTTCAGGCAGCAGGGCTAGGGTAAACCGAAACCTGCTTGCGGTCGCGATCGTAGCGTTCAAAAGTCACGACGCCTTCGATCAAAGCGTAGAGGGTGAAGTCGCGGCCGAGGCCAACGTTGCGGCCCGGGTGGAAACGGGTGCCGACCTGGCGGACCAGGATCTCGCCCGCGTTCACGGCTTGGCCGCCGAAGCGCTTCACTCCGCGCATCTTGGGATTCGAGTCGCGTCCGTTCTTGGAACTACCGCCAGCTTTTTTATGTGCCATTTTCTAAGTCCCTATCTCTCGGCCGCCTGCGAAGGTCGGCCTGGTCTTTAAAAGTCTCGGCAGTCCTCGGAAGAAGGTCTGCCTGTGAGGAGAGTTTACTTTGCGGTCTTCTTCTTCGCAGCAGCTTTAGACGCCTTCGGAGCTGCGGCGGTTTCAGACTTGGTAGAGCCACCGGCCTTGTGGGCGGCAGCCTTGGCATTCGCAGCGCGCTTGCGGGAGCCGAGCGTCTTAGGCGTTGAGGCCGGACCCTTCGGAGCCAGATGCGTCTGAAATTTAGCGAGCCGCGTCTTCTTGTCGGAATCCGACAGAGTGGCTGTTTCGCCTGCGCCGTTCGCGACGCCGACCACTAGGATCTGCGTCTGATACTGGCGATGGCCTTGTGTCCTGCGGTACTGCTTGCGGCGCTTCATCTTGACGAGCATCAGCTTTTCGCCGCGGCCCTGTCCAACGAACTCGCCATCAACGCTCGCACCCTGGAGAAGGGGTTTGCCGATCCAGACTTGCGCCTGATCGGGATTCCCCTTGCTGCAGAAAAGAACTTGATCGAATTTGACCGCCGTACCGACTTCGCCTTCGATCTTTTCGATCTGGACGATATCGCCGGGTTGAACGCGGTACTGCTTTCCACCTGTCTGAATCACTGCGTACATAGACCGCGGAAATTGCCTTAAACACACCGCAGTGTCAAGCGGTTAGAGGTGACCGTGATCGCGAATTCGGAGAGAGGGTTCGATCGACCAATTAGACGCTATGCGTCAAATCGATGTCGTCCCTGCTGCAGCCGTTTTCTGCTGCTCGATTGCTTTCAAACAGAAGCGGAGATCCTCGATCGCCTCGCCGTTTTCGTGCGCGCGGGTGTTCAGATACTCGGTTTCACGTGAAACTGGGGTTTCGGGCGCATGGTTTTCGGTGGGGATCAGATTCGAAATCTCAGTGGCGAGCCGCTCACGCTCTTTGAGGTAGTCCACCTGGTGGAATTTGTCTTTGCGTTGATGGGCGTCCTTGAGCGCATCGAAGTTGCGCAGGAACGCGGTCACGAGCTCTTCCAGCGTCCGAGTCTGGGGCGTGGCCGTTGTTTTTTCAACGGCAGATGTTGAAGGATCAGAATGGGTGGGTTTCGCGGCGTTCGATGGGATGGGCGCCGCAGCAGCTGGGGCTGCCGGTTGCGGATTCAGATCCAGGCCGTCGAAAGGCGCGCTGTTCGGGTCCGTCTTGAGCTCGACCGCCTGGGGCGCGGTCTGGGTCGGCGTGAAAGCGTCCGAGTGGTGCTGGATCAGGCTCATGCCGCCGTTGATAATCAGCCCGGCGACGACCCAGCATCCCACCGTCCAGGCAATTCGTCCAAAGGTGAGTGCGACTACTGGCGGCATGCTCGATCCTTACTGCAAATGCACGTTTGAATCTGAGATCACTTCTTCTGGAGAGCTTCGAGATTCTCGTAGAGGTCGTCGATCGCGGCCTTGCTTTCGGCTTTCTTCTGCGCGGCTTCGAGAGCGTCGAGCTCGGGAGTGCGGAGTGCGCCGGCCAGGATCGAGACACGGCTTGAGAGCTCAAGCGAGAGCTTCTCGCGTTCGATCATGTAAGCGTCGACGCGATTCTCGGCCTTGCTCTGCGTGGCTTCGCGGAGAGACTCATAGTTGCGGACGTAGCGGACGAGCACGTCTTCGAACGGCTCCATTTTCTTTTCGGCGCGCAGTCGGGAGGCGGGGAGGTTCGCGCTCTGGGGAGCATCCATCCTCATGGCCGG
>JAYVOO010000430.1:0-4663 GCA_043757905.1 Oligoflexia bacterium | reverse complement strand
GAGCCGACTCGCGCTTCGCGGTGAAGTTGACCCCGAACGTCGTCGCAATGAGAAGCCCGGATCTGCCGCCCCTCGATGAGCCGTTACCCGAGCAGCCGCGCGGCGTGGTGGTCAAGTCCCCGCGGCGGGAGTATTTCTTCCCGGTCGACTGGGTGAGGGCCCGGAAGTTCTCTGAGATCTCGGATCTCGTGAGCAAGGTCCGCGACGAGTGATCGCGGTCGGACTGAAATATTATTGAAGAGCCAGAGTGAGCCGCGGGGCTAGCAAGGCCGTCACCGGAGCGATGGATACCTGGACGGCGGAGCCTTCCAAGCGGTGGTGGGCGATGATGAGGAGGCGATATGCGGTATTTTCTGGCAGGGTCTATTGGCGGGATCCGGCTATTCTCCTTGCGTTGCGGTTCCCGCGGCTCACGTTGACTTACTAAAGCATCTGCGGTGCCGCGGCCGCGCGCCGGGGAATCAAGGACTTGCGCCGCCGAAAGTCGCTTGCGCCCCGGTCTCCGCCGACTAAACTGCGTCGTTGAAGACACTCGGAACGCTCTCGACAACTGTCAGGAAATGAGCGTTTTAAGGCTTCGAAACGAAGCTTAAGTAGTTGGACTCATGGGCTTTGCCGTCTGGTATCTGCCTTGCTCTAGTCAGGGTATATGATTACTCAATCCAGGCTTCTTCCGGTGCTCTGCGCAGGCTTCCTCCTCAGCATCGCCACCAGCTGCGCTCGAACCGACGACAGCTATGTGAAGCGCTCCGACGCCAGTCTGAATCAGCCCCTGACTAAACCCAACCTCGACAATGACCCTGACCTCACGAACACCGACCCGGGCAACGGCAGCGGCAGCGGCACGGGAACTGGGACTGGCAGCACTGGAAATGTGGGAGATGTCATCGTCGGCGGCCGGATCACCTATGACTTCGTTCCCGCCACTGCCAACGGCCTGGACTTCAACTCGGTCTCCGCCAAGCCCGTCCGGGGCGCACTGGTCGAAGCGGTCAAATATGTCGACGGAACTACGGTCCTAAGCAAGACCGTGACCGATGCCGACGGGAAATACCAGTTCCCGGTTGCCTCCTCGACCATGACTTTCATTCGCGTTCGCGCCCGACTTTACAAGACCGGCACCCCGAGCTGGGACTTCAAGGTCGTCGACAACACGCGAAACAAGGCGATGTACGTGCTCGACAGCACGCCTTTCAGCTCGGGTGTGATCGACACCCCCGACAAGAACTTGCACGCGGCTTCCGGCTGGACCGGTAGCAGCTACACCACCGCCCGCGTGGCCGGCCCTTTCGCAATCTTGGACGTGATGTACCAGAACCTCCAGGCTGTTATCGCTTCGGATGCGAACCTGATCCTGCCCATGCTTCAGATCAATTGGAGTGTCAACAACGTGCCGTCCTCTGGTACCCTGACTAACGGCCAGATCACTACGACCCATTACAACCAGTCCGAAGGCCAGCTCTACGTGCTCGGCAAGCAGGATGTCGATACCGACGAGTATGACACACACATCATCGCGCACGAGTGGGCCCACTATCTTGAAAATCGCTTCTCCCGCACCGATTCACTGGGCGGCAGCCACACGCTGAGCGCGAGCTTGGATCCCCGGGTTGCTTTCAGCGAAGGGTTCGCCAACGCTTTCTCGGGCGTCGCCACCGGCGATCCGGTCTACAACGACACCTCCGGCTCGCGGCAGGCCTTGACCCAGATCTCTTTCAGCCTCGAATCTCGGCCGGCGGGCGCGTCGACTGGGCCTTACAGCGAGACCTCGGTTCAGACCGTCCTCTACAACTTCTTCCTCGATCAGGGTTCCGGCTCTGCCGCTTCGTTCGCGCCGATCTTGGCTGCATTGCGAGGCGGCCACAAAGCGAGCACTGCCTTCACGACCATCTACTCCTTCGTCGACGCGATCCGGACAGCTTATCCCGCTTCGATGGCGCGGCTCAATGCGCTGCTTTCCACCGAGGCCATCTCGACCAGCAGCCTCGACAGTTTCGATAGCACGCACACCGAAGGCAACTTCGCCGGTCTCTCGGGGGTGAAGTACCTCTACCGTCGCCTGAACCTCGGCGACGTACCGGGCACCGTCTGCTCGAGAGGCGAGATCGGGAACTTCAACCGGGCATACAACCGCCGCTTCTTTTACTTCGTGGTTCCCGCGACCCGCACCTACACCATTAAGGCAGTGCCTTCGACGACCGGCAACCCGGTAATCGCGCTCTACCGCCAAGGGGTAAAGCTCAAGGTGCAGGACGAGCTCGGCGCGGGCAGGACTGAGAGCTTGCAGATCAGCCTCGGGGCTGGCACTTATTCAGGAGAAGTCTACGAGAGCACGATCGTCAACGGCAGCTCGGCAGGTTCCGAGTGCTTCACGCTTTCCCTCGAATAACCGAAGACACCGGGAGGTCCGCTATGATTCGATCCCTCACTCGCTCCAAGATTTCCACCCTGAGCTTGATTCTCCTCGCGGCCGCCTCTGCAGCGGGCGCGCAGGCTGCGTCCCTGCCTCACCGCAAGGGTAAGATCCCGCTCATGGGCAAGCCCTCGGCGCCCATCGAATTCGCCTATGAAGTGAGCGGCTCGGGCGCGCAAGGCTCGCAGGTCACCGTCAAGGTCGATATCAGCTTCCTGGCCCAGGCCGACGACATCCAAGTTTCGCTGACGCCAGGTACGGGCATCGAGGCCGGATCGGGCGAGTTCCAATCCAGCTTCGCCACCCAGTCCTCTGGCGCCAAGATCACACGTAGGGTGACTGTGATCCCGCGCACAAACGAGCTCTCCTATCTGAACGTGACCGCGCGTGGCAGATTCGCCGGCGGAGTCATGTCGCGCGTCGGATCGATTCCGGTCAATCCGAACGCAGGCGTCTCGATCCTGAAGAGCGGCAGCGCAAAGGCGCAGGCAGGTGGCGGCCCATCCTCTGGCGGGCAGGGCACACTCAAAAAGGATTCTCAAGGCAACGACGTCGTTTCGATGCCGGCGGTCGAACCCAAGTAGTCCAACCGGCTGATCAGAGGCTAGTCTGACTCCGTTGAGATTGCGTCGCATTCCGAAGGCAGAATGGGCAGTTTCGAAAGCTCGGCGACAGGCTTGGCTTTCTGCTCCTCTTCCAGCTCCCGAAAATACTCAGCCAACTTCACGGCTTCCGCGCAGCCGTCGCCTTGAGGCGGCGGTTCCTGAGCGGCGCAGCCAGGGCTTCCGGCCGGACATTTGAGCCGCACGTGGAAATGATCCTGGTGTCCCAGCCAGGGCCGAAGCTTCGCGAGCCAGAGCTTGTCGCCCGGCGCCGCGCAGAGCGCGAGCTTGATCGTAGGGTTGACGAAGATTCGCTCAACGCGCGCGTCGGCAGCGGCAAGTGTCAGGAGTCGAAGCGGATTGCCGCCCCAACGCGCGGAATCGAGCTCGGGGCCCGCGGGGTCTTTCTCCGAGAGCACGCTCCAGGCTTCAAGGGTTTCGCTTTGGCTGGCCGCCCATGCTGCGGGCGCAGTCCGGAACCAGATATCCGCATCGAGGCCCATTTGGTGGCTCGCGTGTCCGCTCGGCATTGGGCCGCCGCGCGGCTGCCCGAGATCCCCAACGAGCATCTCGCCCCGCCCGCTCTCCTCGAGCGCAGAGCCGAGAGTGGAAAGAAAGTCGAGCAGGTCTGGATGGCCGTAAAATCGGTTTCTTGAGGCACGCATGACAACGTAGCCCTTGCCCCGGAGCGGAAGCGAGCGCGCGCCCGCGATGCATCCGGCATCGTAACGTCCGATCGAGCGGGAAGGGCCCAGGCTTGGGCGTCGCGCTTCCCGGAGAAGGACCGTAGACCGGGAGTTACCGGGAGTGGCGCACGAAGTCAGCCACAGGAGAAGGACAAGAGCCTGGCGTCGCATGAGTTTGATGTTACAGGTCGGATACTCGATGCGCGACACTTTCTCCGCCCTGGGAATCGATCATGCCGAGCGGGTCAGCGCCTACTCGCTTGACTAAAGTTTCTATAGCAAATGTTTAATAGAAGAGCGCCCCTAGACCCGGCGCTAGGGACTCGCGGGTGCGGTAGGCTTGACCGACGCGGGGCCACGGGCGTGCTGGGGGGTATGGGCCTTCCGAAAGAGGACGGCCGCGGAGCAAAGACTCAGCGTGAGCAGGTAGAAGAGGATTGAGGAAATGCGGGCTTTGGTCATGGGCTCGTGGGTAACGCTCCGTTGTATTCTTTTCGGCTTGAGGAGACGGTTACTTGACTCTGAAGTCAGGCGCCCGTCGGAAGAGATTTCATTAATGAATTCATGAGGTAGAGTCGCATTTAAAGCGCAATTGCGATCTATAACGCAATGTGTTAGTTCTCCGAGAGCTTCAGCTTCGCAAAAGCCCTCACCCTGACTCGGAGAAATTAGATGCGCTCGATTTCAATCAGCCTGTTCCGCTCGATCCCTTACGTCGCATTTTCATTGCTTCAAGTTTCCCAGGCCTGGGCAGCCACTCCGCTCGCTGACGTAAAGCTCGATGAGTTGCCGAAGTGGGCTCGCGACAGTCTCTACAGCGGCACCTACCTGAATATCGACGCTTTGATGAAAGCGGAGGGGATTTCGCGTTTCGAGGCGGTTGAGACCCAAAATCAGATGCGCGACTTCATGGCATCCGGCGCTGACGAGCAGACCGCCTTTGATACTGCGCTAGCCAGCGC
>JAYVOO010000429.1:0-17785 GCA_043757905.1 Oligoflexia bacterium | reverse complement strand
CAGACCAGGCCGGCCTTCAAGGCTGGCCGAGATATTCAGACCAGGCCGGTCTTCAAGGCTGGCCGAGATTTTAAGATGGGAGCTGAGATCGGAGCGCGCGTGAGTTACCCTCGGAGGTATGCAGGTGTTGCGAAAATATCCCAAGAGCGCGCTTTTGGTGGGGCTCGCGCTCTTGAGTGCGGCGGCGCTGGTTGAAATCGTTTTTTTCGAGCTGCCACGTTCGACTCCGGGCAGCTGGCCGATCCCGCTCGCGCGGGTGCACGAGGAGTTCCAGGTCGAAGCGACGCTCGCGCCCGGAGCCGAGTACACGCTCACCGCTCGCGGGACGATGAAAGATCCGAAGATGGACCGCCTCTACGGCTTGCTCACGCTCGCGGTCGAGGAACCGGGCGTAGCCACGCCCCGGGTACTGCCTTCAGGCATCAACGGCCTCAACACTTTCGTCGCAGGCCAGGCCGTAGGTTTGCGCAGGTTTCGGGGCCGGATCGAGCGTTGGTCGACCTTTCAGCCGGAGCCAGGCGACTTGGAGTCGATCGAGCTGGTTCTGAGCGGCGGACCGACGCCCGTGACCGCGTGGATCGCGATCGGCGTCCTGGTCCTTTGCTTCATCTCAACGACCGCGCTTGCCGTCTACGCGATCGGCGCGACGCTTGCCGGATTGATTCGGAAAGGGAGACCTGCGTGACCGATGCAGCACCCCTCGCGCTCATTCGTCGGTTCATCCGCTTGTTCAGCGAACAGAAGTGGGACGAGGCGCTCGCGCTTCTCGCGGACGGGTTCGTCGCCGAATGGCCTCAGTCGCGCGAGCGGATTCGGGGCAGCCTGAACTACATCGACGTGAACCGCCACTATCCCGGAAATCACCGCCTCACGATTACGCGCGCACATGAGCTGGGCGAGCTGGTCATCGCGACGACGTGGATCGAAGCGGATACAGGGCAAAAGACTTTCGTGATATCCTACTTCACGGTCCGCGAAGGTCGAATCGCCTCAGCCGAAGAGTACTGGGCCGAGCCCTACCCCGCTTCCGAATGGCGCGCGAGATGGGTGGAACGATACTGACCTCGCCTAGAGTCGCAGGGACGAAACGTAACGGGCCATCTTGGGTCGGCCATAGATCCGGGTCGCGGCATAAAGATTATGGCATTTACAGACCCCCCTGAGGTTATCGGCCGTGCTCCGGCCGCCCTGGGCGTAAGGCCGGATGTGGTCAAACTCGAGAGCGTGCCGACTCAAGCAGCGCCTTCCGGTTTCGGAATCAACCTAGGCGCAACGGCCGCCGCGATTCCACTTCCGGCGCCGGAACTGGAACTGAGGGCGCAGAGACTTTGGCGCCTTGGGCCGGTGCTTCTTAAGAGTAAGCTCCACGGCGTAGCGAACCAGATCCGTCAGGCTCGCGCCCGGCAACTTGTGGCCAAGAAGGCCCTTCAGCTCCTCGATCTCGGCAAGCAGTCGTTGATCCACGATCATCTTAAGTTCCGAGTATTCGGCCGAGATGGGGCGGATTTTCTCCGGGATCAGTTTCTCTGGCTCTTTGGATCTGGACACCAGCTCTCGCTCGGCTTCCCTCGTTGACTTTCCTGCAAGCGCGTCCAGCATTTGCCGCTTCTCTTCGGGCTGAGAAACTTCCTCGCGGCGAAAAAACTGGCTGGCCTGCGAAACGAGCGTCAGGTTCAGCTCTCCTGATTCGATTCGCTCTTCGATCTCGGGAAACTGCCGGCGACGTTCGACTTCAAGCAAGTGATGAAGGATCCGGGTCGTGAGCTTCCTTTCATCGGCAGCCAGTCGGCGGGGTTTCGGTCAGGAGCTCGGTAACGGCGAGAAGTTTTAAGTTCATTTAGGCTGCATATCACGCGCTTTTCTGCGCATTCAGATGCCCGCCAGCTAGCGTCTGGACGACGGTTTCTCGATCTTTGGCAGAAGTCTCTCGAAAACGAAGACATGGGCGAATGAAAGGGGATGGTGGCAGAAATAACAGTGCCTCCAAGAGCACCGCTTGGTGGCCCTCCGAAAATCCGTCAAGAAACTTCGCAAAGAAAAGAAGCCGGTAAACCAAACCGGGCTGATCCGGGGTTTGAACCACAGTCATCTTCCTTTCTCCCCCCCCTTCGCAGCGGATTTCGTTCCCGACTTCCCTGCAAAGAAGTCGCGAGAAACACTCACCCACCATCGCGGTCTGCAACGATCGGCGTAGAAAGATGGAAAGTGAGCCGCAGGCTTATGGCGTGTCGATTCCGAACGACTTGATCTTGCGGTGAAGATGGCTACGCTCGATGCCCAGCACCTGCGCGGCCTTGGAGATGTTCCAGTCGAGCTCTTTCAAGGTCTTGAGGATGAAATCCTTTTCGAACTCCTGGCGCGCGTCGCGCAGATTGCGCGCGGCCGAGTCCATGGGCTTGAAGCCCGCGCCCGCGATCGGTTCGTCCGCCTTGGGGCTGGAGGCGTCGGCTTCGAGATGGCCAAGCAGCGTGGCAGCCGAAATCGGCTGCTTCTCTTCGGACTCAGAGGCCAGGATGATCACGCGTTCGATCAGATTCTTGAGCTCGCGCACGTTGCCGGGCCAAGGATAGGCGGTTAGGACGGAATGCGCCTCGGGAGTCAGCTCGCGAGTCGGTCGCCCGTGAGAGACGGAGAACTCTCGCAGGAAATGGGTGGCGAGAAGCGGGATGTCCTCGCGGCGATCCCGAAGCGGCGGGATCACGAACGGGATCACGTTCAACCGGTAGAAGAGATCCTCGCGGAAGTTGCCCTTCTGGATCTCGGCTTTGAGATCTTTGTTCGTCGCCGCGACGATGCGCACGTCGACCGCGATGGTTTGCGATCCACCGACGCGCTCAAACTTTTGCTCCTGCAGGATGCGCAGGATCTTGGCTTGGGTCTTGAGGGACATGTCGCCGATCTCATCGAGGAAGAGCGTGCCGTTTGAAGCCATGTCGAACTTGCCGCGCCGAAGCTGGGTCGCGCCCGTGAACGCGCCCTTCTCATGGCCGAAGAGCTCGCTCTCGATCAACTCCTCGGGGATCGCGGCGCAGTTCACCTCGACGAAGGGCTTGTTGTAGCGCGTGGAGAAAGAATGGATTCCATGCGCGACGAGCTCCTTGCCCGTCCCGTTCTCGCCAGTGATGAGTACAGAGCCCGTAGTCGGCGCGACGCGCTTGATGAGCTCCTGGATGTGCTTCATCGAGGCGCTCACGCCGATGACGGTGCGGTTCTTCTCGATTTGCCGCCTCAGCGCCTGATTCTCGCGCGCGAGGTCCTGGACGCTCGCGACGTTGCCGATGATGACCAGGAGCCGCTCGAGCGAAAGCGGCTTCTCGATGAAATCGAAAGCACCCAACTTCGTGGCGCGGACGGCCGTCTCGATGTTGCCGTGGCCGGACATCACGATGACGGACTGGTCGGGCCAGTCGGACTTGATGTGCTTGAGCGTCTCTAAGCCGTCCATCTCGGGCATCCAGATATCGAGGAGCACGACGTCTGGCTTGTCGGCGCGCATGCTCTCGAGCGCTTCGCGGCCCGAAGCCGCCAGGCTGGTGCGGTAACCCTCGTCTTTGAGAGCGCCGCCGAGGGACTTGCGAATGGATTCCTCGTCATCGACGATGAGCACGTGGCGGGACATGTCTGATCCATATCATACAAAACTAGAAGGTCCTCAAGACAGTTCAGCCGTGCACGACGTCGCCCTGATCCAGGTACTTAGGCAGAAACTCGAACTTGCAGTCGAGAGATCTCGTCTTCGCGTTTTCAAACCTCAGTGAATCGCCCGGTCGAGCCGATGGCCCACGCGCTTCGACCTCCAATTTATTCCCAAGTGATTTCAGCAAGGTTCCATCACTCAGTTGCACCCGGACATTGATCGATCTGCACTTGGGGCAAAGAAAGGACTTTTCCATAGTCTGCCTTTCATTATCACACGACCCGAACATTCGTCTATTCGGGCCGCCGCACGGCGCTGTTGCGCAGCGAAGTCGGCAGCTCGATCAGGAAGCGCGTGCCCTCGCCCGGCGCTGAATGGATGCGGATAAAGCCGTCGTGATCGTTCACGATGCGCTTTGCGATGGCGAGGCCGAGGCCCGTGCCTTCGGTCTTGGTGGAGAAGTAAGGCTCGAAGACGCGCCCTCTCACCTCTTCAGTCATGCCGGGCCCGTTGTCAGCGACCTCGAAGACCGCCATATGGAGACGATCGTTATAATGGGTGGCGATGCTGATCTGCTTGGCGCGACCAAGCGTCAAGGACTCGGCCGAAGTGAGCGCGGCGACTGCGTTGTCGAAAAGATTGATCACGATGCGCTTGATCTGGTCGCGGTCGAACTCGAAGATCGGGAGCTTGGGCTCGAAGTCGATCTTGAAGGCGATCTCGGGGTGCGCCTGTTGGAAAAGCCTGACGACCTCGCCGATCGCCTCATTCAGGTCGTTCGGGGCGGGTGAAATCTCGGGGAAGCGGGCGAAGTTGGAGAACTCGTTCACCATCTCCTTGAGCTCGTCGGTGTGCTTGATGATGGTCTCTGTGCATTCCTTAAGCAGCGCGTCTTCGCGCGCTGGGAGGCTCCCCAGTTTGCGTTGCAAACGCTGGGCGGAAAGCTTGATGGGCGTCAGGGGATTCTTGATCTCATGGGCGATGCGCCGGGCGACTTCGCGCCAGGCCATCTCGCGCTGACCCTTGATCAGATGAGTGAGATCGTCGATCACGACGACCACGCCCCAATTCGCCTCACTGTCCCGAAGCGAGGTGGCGACTGCAGCCAGAGTCCGTGTCGAGTCGCCCGATCGGAAGTTCCACTGCTCGATCTCGGAAGTGGGCGAAACTTGCTGCGATGCCTCAAGCGCGCGCTCGATCACGCGGATCAGGGGAGCCGCCTCGCCCGTCAGGACCTCGCGGTAATCGCGCGCCACGGCGTCCTGGGGTTCGAGCTGGAGGAATTTGGCGACCGACCGGTTGAATGTGGTGATCTCGCCGCTCTGGTTGACCGAGATGACGCCCGTCTCGATGTTGGCGAGCACGGCCTCGAGTTGGAGCCTGCGGCGCTCCAGATCGGCGCCAGCCGCAGTCAGGCGCTCGCGGTTATCTTTCAGATCGCTGGTCATCTTATTGAAGGAGTGGATCAACGTGGCGAGCTCATCCTGCCCGGTAGCCATGACCACGACGTCGAGATCGCCCGCGCCGACCGCTTTGGCGCCCAGGATGAGCCGCTCCACAGGCACGGTGAGCTCGCGCGCCATATAAAGGCCGATCCAGATCGCGACAAACAGGATCACGAGGGTGATCATCACTAGAATGACCAAGTAGGTGGTCTTGATGGGGTACTTGAGGGGGTTCGTGTCCATGTAATCGTCGAGCACACTTGCGATCTCATCCACTTTGTTCACGAGGCTGACCGGAATGTAGGAGTCCACGACGATCACGCCGATCACGCGTCCATCGGACGAGCCGTCGACGCGCACCGGATAGAGGCAGCGGATAAGCGCGCCGTTGCCGATATGCTGGAGCACGGGCACGCGCTCGCCCGAAAACGCCCTCGTCAGCAAATCCAGCGACAGCCGCGGATAGGGATCCGCCAATTCATTGCCGCCGACCTTGTGCGCGACCACTCGCTCGTCGAGCGGATCGACATAGAGCTCCACGGCGTCGAGCGCGAGGAAATCGCGCTGCGTGGAAAGGTACTCATGCGCCCAGAGAGGAAGGACCTTCAGGAACTGTGCCTGCTGGAGCGGCAGCGGCGCCGCCTCTTCCTCCTTCATCCGCGCGGCCATTGCGTTGGCCAGATGCTGGGCGAAGTGCATCGCGGTCTGCTCGGTATTTCGATAGTAGATGCTCGTGATCTCGAGCGAGGCCTGCAGGGTGTTCTGCACCTTGAGCGAGAACCACTTGTCGAAACTCGAGTTGATGTAAAGCGCCGAAATGACGAATAAAACCAAGGTTGGAATGATCGACAGCGCGAGGAACGCGATGCCGAGCTTGGTCTTGAGTCGCGCGCCTAGAATGCGGCTTCTCCGCTCGATGAAGACCTTGCCGATGTTCCTGAACACGAGCCAGACGAGCGCGATCAGGATGATGATGTTGATGTTGAGAAGCCCGAAGAAGAAGATCGAGTTCACGAACGGCAACGTGCTCGAAAGCTTGGTCAGGCGAAACTCGAGGACCGTTAGGCCGATGAAGAGCACCACGAGGAACAGAATCGCGATCACTTCGCGCTTCCGCTTGCGGCGCTCCTTCGGCTCCAGAGGTGGAATGAGTTCCTTCTTATCGGCCATCAAGCATCCATATGATCGAATTCACGTCGAACGCGCAAGTGCGCACGTGAGTGGAACAGCTTGAGAGTGTCGTCATCTGCGACACATCAACGGTGCGTGATGATCGCTTGCGCTCGCGGATGGCGGGGATCGCATTCAGCATTCGTTTCGAATTGCAACTTGCTCGAAAAAAAAAATTAAATGTCGTGTGATCTTTTCTTGATTCAGAGCGAGATCGATGTAACATCTTAATTAAGCGTTGACGTATTCAGACGCTGTAACGGAGGAAAAATTAATGGCAACGAAGAAAAAGGCCGCGAAGAAGAAGACCAAGAAGAAGACCGCGAAGAAGAAGCACTAAGCTTCTGATTCTTTGTTTTTCAAAAGCCGCGGGCCTCGGCCCGGGGCTTTTGCTTTTTCAGGGGTTCGGTTTTCTCGAAATTCCCTGGGAAATAGTCGCAGGAAACGAAGGCCCGCCGTAGATCCAGCCCGTGTAAACCTGAATCAGATCCGCTCCGAGCGCGAGCCTTTCACGCGCATCTTCCACCGAAAGAATTCCGCCCACACTGATGATCGGAAGCCGAGTCAGCCCCCGCGCCACCTTGAGCGCGTCGACCGAGAGCGCTCCGACCGGACCGCCGCTCCATCCCCCCGAGAGAGGATTTCCGTCTTTCAGATCGATCTCGCCCCCTAATGTGTTGGTCAGGACCCATCCGTCGACGCCCCATCGCTCAAGCGCGGGGAAAAAACCGTCAAGCGATGCACGCTGCGATGCCATGAAGAGTTCGGGAGCGAGCTTTAAGCACACTGGGACCCGCTTCCTCCACCCGGCGACGACCGCGACGACCCCTTCGACGATCGGTTGAAGCGCTTGGACCGACTGGAGAGCGCGCAAGCCCGGCGTATTGGGGGAGCTGACGTTGATGACGAGATAATCCGAGAGCGCCTCGAAGGCCCGGCAGGCGCGGATGTAATCGTCCGCGGCGTTCTCGGCGGGCGTATCCTTGTTTTTGCCAAGGTTCACGCCGACTCGGAACGAATCCGGCAGCCGTTCGCGTGCTTCGCGCAGGCGGCGCGAGACGAGCTCAGCGCCGAGACCATTAAAGCCCATGCGATTGAAGATCGCATGGCGTTCGGGCGCACGGAAGAGCCGCGGACGGTCGTTACCAGCCTGCGGACGGGGCGTAACCGTGCCGATCTCGGCGAATCCGAAGCCAAGCGAAGGCAATGCCTCCACGAGCTCGGCATCCTTGTCGAATCCCGCGGCCAGCCCCAGGCGCGAAGCGAAGCGCAGGCCGAACACGTCGGCTCCGCCGGGCCCGTCGAGCCTTAGGGCGGGGGCCCCGCTCGCGATTCGAAGCGGAAGCGGGCCCGCTCGGACGCCAAGCCTCATTATTCCGACCATCAGACGATGAACGGCCTCAGGATCCAGCCGGAAGAGGAGCCATTTCAGGCAGCCCCAAATCCAGGCCCTCATTTTCTTGCGAAGCCCTGCATGTAAAATCCGTCTGAAGGATCGGGTCCGAGAAATCCGCCCTCAAGCGCGGTGAACTCAGGGTGCTCCTCGAGGAAAGCTTCGACGATCGCCGTGGTCTCGGCCGGACGGAAGGTGCAGACGCCGAAAACGAGGCGGCCGCCGGGCTTCACGAGCGACGAGTAGAGGGCGAGAAGGCGCGTCTGGATGAGCGGCATCCGCTCCCGCGACGCGGGAGACTGGCGCCACTTGATGTCAGGGTTGCGGCGAAGCACGCCCCAGCCTGTGCACGGCGCATCCACAAGGACGACGTCCGCGGATTCGCGGAAGCGCTCGAGCGACTTCTCTTCGCTGTTCTCTTCGAGCGCGACGGCCTGGATATTGTTCAGCCCGGCACGAGTTGCCCGGCGCCGGAGCGCCTGCAGCTTCTTCTCGGAGGTGTCATAGGCATAAACGCGGCCGCGGCCCGCGAGCGCGTCGGCGAGCGCGAGCGTCTTGCCGCCGGCGCCGGCGCACGCATCCACGACATTGATGTTCTTCGTGGGCGGCTTCGGCAGGACAAACGATGTCATCGCGCCTCGCCGGCCCGGCTCGGGCTCGAGCAACCCCTTGCCGGCCTCGGGCCAGAGCGCGAAAAGAGCCATGACTTGCGAGCCTTCGTCCTGGATCTCGAACTTGCCTGCCTGATAGAGCTCGCTCCCCATCACGGGCACGTAGCCCGAGAGGTGCACGCCGAGCGGAGAGATGTCGGAGACTTTGGCTTGAACGGGAAGTCGCCCCGCCTCGGTCATGTCGTTATAGAGGGTTTCGGCAGTCAGGTCGCGCGCGGCGCGAAGGCTGAGCGGGGCGCGGGAGGCGAGCGCGCGCACCAGGCTTTGCACGGTCTCGTCGGACCACGCGGCTTTCCATTCATCGGTCATCCACGGCGGGAAATCCTCGAGCGTCGCCGCCACTTCCGGGATCCCGCTGCTCATACCCTCGTATAAGCGCTCCATCATGAGGCGCGCCGGCTTCCATGCGGCAAGTTTTTCCGGGTCCAGGCTCCAGGGCTCGCCGGCAGGCACGCCGATGCCGAGCGATTCCGCGAGTGCGACGGGTTTGAGAAGGATCTCGGGCACGCACTGAGCGAGAACGCTTTTGAGATGAGGCGGTTGCTTGGAGAGCGCGGAGTCCAGGTGAACGGGGGTCCGGAACAGAAGGCTCCAGAGCTCGTCGAAGGCCTTGAGGACTTGGTCGCGCTTGGCGAGTTGAAACATGAATGGTGTGTACCGCATTGCACCGTGAAAGCCCAGAACACTTGCATCCGCGTTCCCAGGTGCCTTACCCTGATAAGGAACTTCACTTCCAATAAGGGGCATCTCGATGATCGACTTCAGTCTTTCGGACGAACAGCAGCAGCTTCAGGACCTTGCCAGGAAATTCGCCAAGGAGGAGATGATCCCGAAGGCCGCTCACCACGATCAGACCGGTGAATACCCCCACGAGATCGCGAAGAAGGCCTGGGCTGTCGGCCTGATGAACACCCACGTTCCGGAGGAATACGGCGGGCTCGGCCTGGGAGTACTTGAAGGTTGCATCATCACCGAGGAGCTGGCCTACGCATGCACCGGAATCTCGACCGCGATGGAAGCTAACGCCCTCGCTTCAGCCCCCGTGATCGTGGCCGGCAACGATGCCCAGAAGAAAGAATTCCTGGGCATGCTGACCGCCGAGCCCAAACTCGCCGCCTATTGCGTGACGGAGCCGGGAGCGGGTTCCGACGTGAGCGGCATCCGCACCACCGCGAAGAAGGTGGGATCCGACTATGTCATCAACGGCGCCAAAATGTGGATCACGAACGCGAGCGTCGCCGACTGGTACTTCGTCCTGGCCTACACGGACGTCGAGGCCAAGCACAAGGGCATGAGCGGCTTCGTCGTCCACGCCAAGACTCCCGGGATCATCGTGGGCAAGAAGGAATGGAATATGGGTCAGCGCGCGAGCGATACGCGCGGGATCACGTTCGAGGACGTCAAAGTGCCCGAGAAGTACCGCTTGGGCGCCGAGGGCGACGGATTCAAGATCGCCATGGCGGCCTTTGATCACACGCGTCCCGCCGTCGCTTCGGGCGCGGTCGGCCTCGCCCGCCGCGCAATGGACGAAGCGATCGAGTACGCCAAGACACGCAAGACCTTCGGCAAGCCCATCGCCGCCTACCAGGCTGTGAGCTTCATGATCGCCGACATGGCCAAAGACATCGAAGCGGCGCGGCTTCTCGTGCACAAGTCCGCCTGGGCGATCGACCGCGGGGACCGCAACACGAAGTTCGCCGCGTTCGCCAAGGCCTTCGCCGCCGACACCGCGATGCGAGTCGCGACCGACGCGGTCCAGGTCTTCGGCGGATACGGCTACTCGAACGAATATCCGGTCGAGAAGCTCATGCGCGACGCGAAGATCTACCAGATCTACGAAGGCACGAGCCAGATCCAGCGCCTGATCATCGCGAAAGAAATCTTCGACCGCTAAAGCGACTTGCTCTCCTCCCCTTCAGGCCGTCCGTTTGATTCCGGGTGAATGGGTGTTCTCGAGCTGGAAGAGGAATTCCTGCATCTTGTGAAGGACCCAGTCGGGGGCCTCGAGCTGCGGCCAGTGCCCGATCTCCTCAAGTTCGAAGAACTTGGCCTCTTTTAAGCTTTGCATGAGCGCGAAGCCTGCTTCCGGCGGGTTCAGATGGTCCTGTTTGCCCCAGAGCAGGAGCACGGGGAGTGAGGTCCTGCCGTAGAGCTGGCGCCAACCCTGGCGCTCGTACTGCCGAGGCCAGGTTTGGGAGAGGACTTCGAGCGCGTGGATCCTCGACGAACGCTGAGAGGTGTTGCGCCAGCCGCGCTCGATGTAATAGCGCGCCTCGCGCGCGATCGGTCGAGAGGCCTTCAGGAGTTTCTCCAGGTCGCGTCCCGCTCGCCAGCTCCTGAGCAGTCCCAAGCACGGCGAACGCTCTGCCTCGGACAGGCAGCCTGAATTGATGAGTACAAGGCCGATCAGGCGATCAGGCAGCTCGCGAATACCGAGCTGCGCGAGCGTACCCCCGATGTCGTGTCCGACCAACACGACTCCCCCCTGACCGGTCGGCGCGAAGCGCTGGACGAGCTTTTTCAGGAATGCTTCGTGCTCCTGGAAGGTCAGACCTTTCTGCAAAACGAAGAAAGAACGCCCGAATCCGGGGAGGTCAACCAGCAGGCAACGGAAGCGGTGGCTGAGCGAATCGACCAGCTTCTCCCAGCTCTCGGAAGCGCTGTATCGCCCGTGAAGGAAAATTAGGCTTCCTGCCGCTTGATCAGCGGGCGGGCCTCGCTCGAGCACGCGGATGCAGCAGTCTCGAAAGCTGAATAAGTGTTCCATTCGGAATCCACGCCCCCGCTGAACGGTGCATTCTATAATGCAAGTTTAACGCCTCGCCCCAGCGGCCGGGCGAGTGGCGTCAGGCTTCGCCGGAGGCCAGCGACCCGTAGATCCGCCGGTAGTTGTCGTAGCGGGTCAGCTCGCGGACGGCGCAGCCGTCTTCCTCGAGATGCAGGCAGTTCTCGGCCTGCACACAGGACGCGTCCTTGAACTCGGGGAAGTACTCGCGCAGCTCCTCGGGTTCAACGCCCTGGAGACCGAACTCACGCACGCCCGGCGTGTCGATCCAGCGTGAGCCCTCAGGTCCACCGAGCAGGACCGCGCTCGAGGTCGTGTGCTTGCCTTTGCCCGTCGCCTCGCTCACTTTTCCAATCTTGCCGATGTCGGAGCTCAGGAGGAAGCGCAGGAGCGAGGTCTTGCCGACGCCCGACTTCCCGCAGAAGACCACGTTCTTGCCGATGAGTTCGGTCTTGAGCGCGACCGCGCCCGCGACGTCGCCTCGGACGCTCGTGCGCCTGACCTGGTAACCCAAGCCGCGGTATAGATCCCACGGGCCTTCTTTCTCCGGATTGAGATCTTCTTTGGTCACACAGATCAATGTTTCGATGCCGGCCGCGGCGGCCGCGATCAGGAAGCGGTCCACGAGGCCAGGGGAGAACTCAGGATTCGCCACCGACGCGACGATCACGACCAGTTCGATGTTCGCGGCAAGCACGTGCTGCAGAAGCTTGTTGTCGTTGCCAGGCGCCGGCCGCGATAGCTGGTTCGAGCGTTCCGTGAGCGCTTCCACGACGGCGGAGTCGCCCGAGATCTCGCCCACCTTCACGCGGTCGCCGACGGCGACTGGAGTGCGCTCGGTCTTGGAGAAACCAACGACGCCCGCCCGGCGATAATTGCAGAGAAGCTGCCGGAGCGGCTTGGCCTCATCGAATGCGACGGGCGCGGGAATCGGAGCGGAACTTGGAGTCGCGCTCGGCAGCTGCACCGAGGCATCGAGCCAGACGCGGCATTGATTGGGGTAGACTTCGGAAACGGTGCCATTGGCTTCGGAGGCAGGGATGGTCCTGGCTTTGTCCTTCGGACCTGGCTTGGCCTTGGTCGCGCGACCGCCGGACGAGCTATCCTCGTCGTCCAGCCAGTCTTCTGTGTCTCCCTTGAACTTCGGCGCCATTCCCTCGTGAATAATGCATTGCGTACTCGCGGCGCAAGGGATTTGGTTTGAAACGGGTCTAGCCAACTCCTATAGTGAACCCACAATGAAAGAAAATCAGAATCCGTCGCAACGGACCTCCTTTCCGAAGGACCAGATCAAAGTCCTTCTCCTGGAGAATATCCACCCGCTCGCCAAGGACCTCTTCACGCAGGAAGGCTATCAAGTCGAGTCGCTCGCCGAGGCCCTCCCGGAGCAGGCGCTCAAAGAACGGCTCCGCGACGTGCATATTCTGGGCATCCGAAGCAAGACCCAGGTGAGCGACGTGGCCCTCTCCGAAGCCCGCCGACTGCTCACGATCGGGTGTTTCTGCATCGGCACCAATCAGGTCGAGCTTCACGCGGCCAAGCTTCGAGGCATCCCCGTCTTCAACGCGCCCTTCGGCAACACGCGCAGCGTGGCCGAGCTTGTGATCGCGGAAGTGATCGCCCTCTCGCGCCGGATCAGCCAACGCACGATGGAGATGCACCAGAAGACCTGGAAGAAAGTCTCTGTCGGAAGTTACGAAGTCCGCAACAAGACGATTGGGATCATCGGCTACGGGCATATCGGCTCGCAGGTCTCGACCTTGGCCGAGGCGTTCGGCATGCGGGTGATCTTCTACGACGTCCTATCGAAGCTCCCGCTCGGCAACGCGCGCGCCTGCACGACGCTCGCTGACGTACTCGCGCAGAGCGACTTCGTCACCCTCCACGTCCCTGCCACGCCGCAAACTCACATGATGATGGGCCCGCGCGAGCTGGCCGGCATGAAGAAGGGTTCTTACCTGATCAACGCGAGCCGCGGGACGGTCGTCGACATCGACGCGTTGGCGGCGAGTCTGAAGAGCGGCCATCTGATGGGTGCGGCGATCGACGTCTATCCGGAGGAACCCGAAGCCAATACCGGCGACTTCATGACCCCCTTGCAAGGAATTCCGAACGTCATCCTCACCCCGCATATTGGCGGTGCGACGGAGGAAGCCCAAGCTAATATTGGCGAGGAAGTCCCGGCCACACTGATCCGCTTCGTGAACACGGGCTCGACTTCCGGCGCGGTCAACTTTCCGGATGTGGATCTTCCGCCAACGAAGAACAGCCACCGCATCTTGAACGTGCATCGCAACGTTCCGGGCGTCCTACGCGAGATCAACCGCATCGTTTCCGACCTCGAAGCCAACATCCAGGCGCAGAGCCTCTCGACGGACTCGGACATCGGCTATCTGATCATCGACACGAATCGGGCGATCTCGACCGAAGTGAAGAATCAGATCGAGGCGCTCGCGACCTCAATCAAGACTCGCATCCTTTACTGATACCTACTCCGGCTGCTCACTCCGGGGCGACAGCAGTTTTCCACTCCATCCCTTTGTCGATGACCTTGCCGGGCGTCTTGCCGTCGTTTGTAGGGTTGTCGTAGATGGAGCCGACTTTGACCCGGTAATCGCCTGATCCGGATGCTCCCAAGTTGCATACCATCTTAAAAGTCTTGAGTTCGCCGGGCTTGAAGTCGATCGTGCGTTCACCGGTATTGAAGAACGTGTGCTTCAGCACGCCCTGCTGCGGTCCGCGAAAGCACTCGATCTGCGAGAGATAGATGATCGAGGACGCGTCGCGCTCGTTCTTCACCGAGAGGCTCAAGTCGTACTTCTTGCCTTTGTCCTTGATTGAGTTCACCCAAATGCTGAGCACTCCTGCTTTGGTGGAGGGCTTCGCGTCCTGAAGGATGATCTGACGGCCTCCGCAGGCACTGATGGAAAACGCGAGAAGAGTGGCGAGGGTGAGGCCGGCGAGCGCATGGATGGATTTCATAAGGCGTTCCGTTCTTTCTGCAGAGCCTCGGCGCAGGCCTCTCGGGTTAGGGCCTGGAACGCGAAGCCTCGCGCTTTCAGGCGTTGGATGTAAAAGTCGAGGGTTTCGAGCCATTCCACGCCCTCTTCTCCAGCCGTCGTCTCGTGAAGGAGAACGATCGAGCCGGGTAAGAGCCGGTCCGCCGACTTTTCGGCCTTGGCGCGGGTCCACGGCATAACCGCATCGTAGAATCGCTCGCGCCAAAGCACCAGTGGAAGATCGCACTTGCGAAGCGCCCAGGCCAGTTCAGGCGTACGAACGCCGGCGGGCGGACGGAAGCCCAGGGTCGGGGCGCCGAGTAAGGCACCGAGGCGCGCCTCGGACTCCCTCACCCAGGCCAGCATGCGCTTCTTGCCGCCGAAGAACGCCCGGTAGCGGTGATCGAGCGAATGATTGCCGATGCCGTGTCCCGCGCTCTGGATTTCGCGCGCGAGCGCAGGGAAAGCTTCGGCCCGGGTGGCGACCAAGAAAAACGAAGCCTTCACCTCATGCCGCGCGAGAAGCGCGAGCACGCGTGCGGTAGCGAGGGGGTACGGACCGTCGTCAAAGGTGAGGTACACGACGGGAGCAGCCCCACGGGGAGCGTCGAGAGTCCTGAGCGGATGCCCGAGCCACCGGTTCATCTCAGCTCCCTCACGGGCTCGTCCAACGGATCAGCGCATGCCCGCCATTCGGTTTGGGCAAGTGGATCTCGCCTGACGCTCGGGTATGGATTGCCAGCGCAAAGCGCGCGAGGCCATCGGAGTCGCTATAGTTTCCTTGCATCGGCTCGGGGGCGCTCGCCATGGAGATCTCAAGCGACGTGAGCGCGGCGAGCGGGCGGTGCTCGCCTCTATCGCGGGCCAGGAGAATCGCGGAAGCGCTGGGCACGAGCTCAAGCGTCTCCGGATACCGCCGCTTGAGCGCGGGGGCGAGCTCCTGGACCCAGCCGTCCACCGCGATGACTAGGCAATGTGTCGCGATCCCGGCGTCCAGAAGCGAAAGCGCAGTCTCGAGCGCGCGTTCGCCCGGGAAGCACGCGTCGCTCACCGTGAAACTCGGGCCCGTCAGCCCGCGCTTCAGCGCCAGGAATCCGAGAGTCGCATTGTGAAGGCTCGTCTGAAAGAGGATCGGCCGCGCGAGCCGCGAACGGGCCCAGGCGGCGAGGAAATCCTTGGTCGTCTCGAGCTCGCCGTAACATGTGCCCAGCACGGATGCGAGTGTGGCCTTGGGCAGCGTCTCCGAGCCCGCGAGCGCGTCCTCGATCGCGAGGGCCGCCAGGCACATGATTTCGGACGCCTTCCGGTACTCTGGGAGAGCGCGCAGATGCGTGGGATCCTTACCGGCCGAAGTGCCAGTGCCCAGAATCCAGGCCAATGTCTTCGAAGCGCTCATCGCATGGCCTCGCACTGGCTCAACACGATCGCCGCGTTGTTGCCGCCGAATCCCAGCGTGTTCTTGAGCACGTGCCGTACGCGGGCGGGGACGTTCCCTACGGGAAGCCTGAGCGCGAGCGCGGGGTCGGCATGGAGCAAACCCGTCGTGGCGGGAATTAAGCCTTCTTGAATCGACTTCACACAGACGATCGCCTCGAGAACGCCCGATGCTCCGAGCGCGTGGCCGTGCACTCCCTTGGTCGAGGCGACGGGCGGGGGATCTTGTCCGAAAAGGGTGGAAAGCGCGGCGCCTTCGGCTAGATCATTGGCGATTGAACCTGTGCCGTGCGCGTGTACCCAGGTGATCGCCTCTGGCTCGAGGTTCGCGCGGCTGAGCGCCTGCCTCATCGCGGTCAACGAGCCTAACCCCTCGGGCTGCGGCGCCGCGAGATGGTATGCGTCGGTCGCGAAGCCTTCGCCCGTGACCTGTGCGAGGGCGCGAGGGCTGTCGGCTTCGAGGCAAAGAAACGCGCTCGCCTCAGCGAGATTGATCCCGTCGCGATCGCGATCGAAGGGGCGGCAGGCCCGCTGCGAAAGCAGACCTAGGCTCCTGAATCCCTCCACCGTCAATTCGCTCAGCACCTCGACTCCGCCCACCAGGCAGCGCCTCACGGTGCCCGAACGAACCCAGAGCGAGCCCAATGCGATAGCCTGGGTGCCCGCGCTGCAAGCCGACGCGAGAAGCAGCATACGCCCCTGAAATCCGAGGATTCCCGCGACTTGCTCCAGAAGAGAACCGATCGGCTGGCATTCGGCGAAACTTGCAAAGCTTTCCATCGCCTGGTCACCCTTCAGGCAGGAGAGAAGCTTGGATTCCCAAGCTGAGATCTGCCCGACCGTCGTCGCGAGAATCAATCCGTCCCGCTTGTTATCCAAAGTCTTGCGCGAATCCCAACCCGCTTGCGCGCAAGCTTCACGGATCGCCGATAGCGCGAGGCGCACGGGCGAGGCCTCGTGCTCGCGAATCGACCCCAGGCCAGTGGAGACAAACGTTTCGCGGCTTTTGACCGCGTTCCAAAGCGCGTCGACGCCGGAGCCTGCGGGGCTGAGCACCCCCATTCCAGTCACAGAGACTCGGACGGCAGAAACCGGCTCAGGCATTCCCACCTGAGATCACGAAGCGCGCAATCGCGCCGATGGTTCCGAAATGCTTCTGGCCGTGCGCGGGATCCTTGAGCTTGACACCGAAGCGGTGCTCGACGGCGACGACCACTTCTAAGATGTCGATCGAATCGAGGCCGAGCCCCGTCTTTGTGAGCACGGTATCGAGGGTGATCTTGGAACGATCCAAATGCCGCAAGTTCACGGACTCCACGATCAGCTCGATCACCTCTTCGGCAATCTGACTGATCTTCTGGTCGTCCGCTGGAGCCTGTCCGGTCTGTTCATTCATGAAGAAAATATATCCGGGTGAAACTGGCGCAGCAACGGGTTATTGTCGCTGAACCAAGACTATGCGCGCATTTATCGGAATATTCGTGATCAGCCTGACCGTTCTGAGCAGGGCCGCCCTCGCGGGCCCGTCTCCCTTGAGCGAGGCCGAACTGGCGGAAAAACTGCGCTTTTACCGCGGCATTCGCGTCCTCGACGTCCGCTTTGAGCAGTTGAAGACCCTGAAAGACATGGATTTGGTGCTTAAATCAGAAGGCGAGCTGAGGATCGAGCGGCCCGCGCACTTCATCTGGAAGGTGATCCGCCCGAGCCCGGTTTCGGTGTCCGTCGACGGCGAGGCAATGACAATCGTCAGCGGCGCAGGCCCTTCCGCTCGCACCCAACGCCTGAAGCTGGGTGACGCTCCCTCCGACAACACAGCGCGCAGCTTGGCGAGCATGGCGGCCTGGCTCAATATGGACGCCAAAGCGCTGCACCGCGAATACGACGCGTTTGCCGAGTCGGCCCTAAAGTACCGCTTTCGGCCGAAGAAGCTCGCCGGATCGCCCGTCGCAGAGCTTGAGATGGAACTGACGCGCGAAGGGCATCTTAAAAGCCTGCTCATCCGCGAGCTTTCTGGCGACACACTAGATATTCGCTTCGACAAACCTCGGATTGCGCAGTCTCGATGAAGTACTGGATTGTGGTGTTTCTGATGCTGGCGAGCGGTGGCGCGGAGGCCGGGTGGCTCGACCGCGATCATACGATTTTTTTTCCAGAAAGCTCGCGCGCGAACATCTCGGCCTACCAGACTTTCTCGATCTTCTGGTGGGACTTCTTGGTCGTCACGCCCTCTGGCCCGCAAGGAGGCGAGGCC
>JAYVOO010000428.1:0-4709 GCA_043757905.1 Oligoflexia bacterium | reverse complement strand
CGGCGGGAGCCTTGAACGAGTTGAATACTGTGGCTAGAAGGTCAAAGTGGTAGCCCGCGATGAAGCCCTGCTCGGAGCCTGGAAGCCCGCGGTTCTGGCAGTCTTCCTCGGCATTGAGCGCGTAGCGAAGCTGTTCCTTCATGTTCAAGATGAAGCGGTCCGTCTTCTTGCGCTTGAGGCCGGTGCGCCCGAGACGGTTCAATTGGATCGCGGCAATCGAGTTGCGAGTGCCGCTCTTCTGAAGCAGCGTGGCCGTCCGTTCCAGGATCAGGGCCCGTTTGCCGGGGTTCTTGGCCTCTTCCTCGTTCCACGCGGTCATCCGGGAGCGGAGCATGTCCATGGACTCGAAAAACTCTTCGTAGGCCTGGTTGCGACCGATGATCTGCCCCATCTCGCCGGCCCGCGCCTCTTTCGCTGAGGCCATGCGGAGCGTCTCGCGGAAGGTCAGTCCGGAGGAGCAGTGCCGGAAGGTGTCGCGAACGGCGCTGGCGAATACCTTGGCGAGCGCCTCGTTTTGTTCCATGTCACCAGTGTACTCGAATCCCCGATGACTTGTCCCGGCGTTTCCGGGTAAGATCTGCCTATGGCTACTCAGGCGCAAGACATCATGTCCACCAACGTTCTCACGGTCCGCGACGGGATTTCGATCGAGGAGGCCCTGAAGATCCTCATCAATCACCGGATCACGGGGATGCCGGTTGTCGACAAGAAGGGCAAGATGATCGGGGTGATGTCCGAGTTCGACATCCTCTCGCAAGTTGCGGCTGCCGATGAATCCGATCCCGCCGCTTTCAAGGAGCCTGCCCGTTTCTCGAACAAAGTGGACTCCGTGCTCAATTCCGCGTTGCTCGAGGACGTGCTCCAGCGCTTCATCAAGTCCAAGTACCGAAGGCTCCCGGTCACTAACAAATCCGGCAAGCTCATCGGCATCATCACGCGGCGGGACCTGATGCGCGTCTTCTATTACAGGGCGAAGATGCCCTCGGCGCCCACCAGCTTATGAAGCTTAAACTCACTTCCGAGGACCACATCGATATCCTGAGTGCCTCGGACGCGATCACGGAAAAGGACATCAGCATCCTGAAGGCCGGCATCACCAAGCTTTTTCAGAACGGTAAGAACAAGATCGTCTTCGAGTTGCCCGGTGGCGGCCAAGAACGGCTTGCGCCCGAGGTGATTCGCGAACTCGGTATGCTCGACAACTTCGCCCGTGAGCTGGCGGGTCGGATCGTCGTCGTCTCATCGAGCTCCGAGATCCTGGCGGGCATCCAGGCGTTTGCGAGCCCTCCGCTCGTGCTTTGTTACGCGACCCGGAAGGAGGCGCTCGCAGTCTTTGCCGCACCCCCGCCGCTAGACACTGTGCCCGGGCAACCGGAGGCGCTCGTCGACCCACTCGCGCCTCCATTGGTCGCGGGCCTTACGAAAGAGGACTACCTCGCGCGCGAGCTAGGGGATCTAGGCCAGATCCGTAAGCAGCTCGCGGACGCCGAACGTGACAACCGGCTCTTGCAGGAGCAGATTGTCCGGCAGGTGACCGACCGCCGGGCCGTGGTCGGCACGGATGCGCTGCACGAGAAGATCGTTGCGCTGGAACAAGAGATTGAGAAGCTCCTTTATCCGCCGGCGAAATCCAAGTAGCTTGGTTCTCATGAACGACGTTCGCGCGAAGAAAGTACTCGATTTCTGGTTCGGGGATCTCGATCAGGGCCCCGAGTATTTTCGAGATCGCAACAAGCTCTGGTTCGGCGGCGCCGCGGAGACTGATGCGTACATCCGCCGCGAATTTGAGGCGGATGTGACCCGCGCGGCGCAGGGAGAGCTGGCCTCCTGGACCGCCACTCCGAGAGGGAGCCTGGCACTGATCGTCCTGCTCGATCAGTTCTCACTCAATCTTTACCGCGAGAAGCCTCAGTCGTATGACCAGTCGGCGCTCGCGCTCCCAATCGCGGAGAAGCTGATCCGCGAAGGGCTTGAGTGGACGCTGACTCCGGCCGAGCGGGTATTCCTCTATCTGCCGTTCGAACATGCCGAGGATCTCGCCACGCAGGAGCGTTCGGTCGCGCTCTTCCGTGAGCTCGCGCGGCCCGCGCCGCCCGCGCTCAAGGAGATCATGGCTTTCTATGCCGACTTCGCCGTGCGCCATCACCGAGTGGTGAAGCGTTACGGCAGGTTTCCGGATCGCAACGCCGTTTTTGGCCGCAAGAGCACCGCCCAGGAGCTCGACTTTCTCTCTTCCGACGAATCACCGTTCTGAAATTCCTTGGCGATGCAGGGCGCCTCCGGGTAAAACTTCTCGCATGACGAGCACCCTGCCTGCCTTCCCCGGATTTCCCCAGGCCCCGAAACTTCGCGGCCGCATCCTGATTGGAGGGCGTCTTCAGTCCTCTGGCTTCGAGATGCGTGAGGTGAAGAGCACTTGCGCGCTCTCGGGAGATTCCACCGTGCTCGGTGAGACTCCCAATATCGACGCCGCAAAATTCATGGAGGCAGTCGATGCCGCAGCCAAGGCCTGGGCAAAGGGCCGCGGCGACTGGCCGACCGCGCGAATGGAAGAGCGCATCGCCGCCATCACGCGCTTCCGCGACCGCATGAGCGAGAGCCGTGAGCTGATCTGCCGCCTCCTGATGTGGGAGATCGGTAAGACCTGGGTCGACTCGCAGGCAGAGTTTGACCGAACGATTGTTTACATCAACGATACCATCGAGGAGGTCAAGGCTCTCGATCGCGATTCCAGTCGCTTTCAGTTCGCGGGCGGCCTGATGGCGCAGATC
The DNA here is from genome assembly GCA_043757905.1 of Oligoflexia bacterium. Lineage (GTDB taxonomy): Bacteria > Bdellovibrionota > UBA1018 > UBA1018 > UBA1018 > JAYVOO01. The sequence continues at coordinate 1,938 of JAYVOO010000428.1, read as the reverse complement.
CGCCGTGCGCCGCTCGGCGTGACCCTTTGCATGGGACCCTTCAACTATCCGCTCAACGAGACGTTCACCACTCTGATTCCGGCGCTCATCATGGGCAACCCGGTCGTCGTCAAGATCCCGCGCTACGGGCAGCTACTCTGGGACCCCTTGTTGGATGCATTTCGCGACTGCTTCCCCGGGGGTGTCGTCAACGTGATCAACGGCCTCGGCCGCCAAATCATCGCGCCATCCGTCCAGTCCGGAAAGATCGACGTGCTCGCTTTCATCGGATCGAGCCAGGTCGCCAACCGAATCAAGCTGGCTCATCCGCAGCCTCACCGCTTCAGGAGCATCCTGGGCCTGGACGCTAAGAATCCAGCGATCATCCTGCCTGACGCTGACCTCGAGCTAACGGTGTCCGAGTGCCTGAAAGGCTCGCTCTCTTTCAACGGCCAGCGCTGCACGGCACTCAAGATGCTCTTTGTGCACAAATCCATCGCAGGGGAGTTCGCCCGGCGCCTGGCCGAGAAGGTCGACGCAATCCCCTGTGGGATGCCGTGGGAGAAGGGCGTGCAGATCACGCCACTGCCGGACTCGCAGAAACCCGCGTATCTCCGCGCGCTGATTGATGAAGCCGTTTCCAAGGGCGCGAAGCTCTGCAATCCGGAAAAGGGAGGCAAGATCGAAGGCGCACTCTTCCATCCGGCGGTTCTCTCGGGAGTCTCGCTCGAGTCGCGAGTCGCGCAGGAAGAGCAGTTCGGCCCGGTCGTCCCGATTCGCGAGTACGACTCGATCGAAGAGGTCGAGGACTACGTCATCAACTCATCCTTTGGCTCGCAGGCCAGCATTTTCGGGCGCGACCCGAAGGTCGTCGGCGGCATGATCGACTACCTCAGTAACCAGGTTTGCCGCATCAACATCAATACGCAATGCCAGCGGGGACCTGACGTTTTCCCGTTCACAGGGCGAAAGGCCTCGGCCGAAGGCACGCTCAGCGTCTTCGATGCGCTTCGCTCGTTTAGTATCCGTACGATGGTGGCGACCAAGCAGGACGCCGTTGGCAAGGAAATGGTGAGAAACATCCTCCACGAGGATGCGTCGCGCTTTCTCTCCACCGACATCGTGCTTTGAAGTCTGTGCCCTGCGTGAGGGGGGTGATCACCTGAGCGAAGCCACGTGCCTAGCCATCCTGGCGTGGCCAAACACGCGGATCGCGGCCCAAGTGTGATGCGCTTTGCACTTGAGCGCTAGATTGGCGGGGTCGCTCGTTCCTCCCAGCGCATGGGGCTTCAGAGCATCTCTCGCGGCTTTCTGGGCTTTAGGTCGTTTCTTCGCCAGGGCCGTTTGCACCGCGTATGCGATCGCTTCTTTGATCGAAGGCTGGCCTAAATCTCAAGAAGGTGGACTTCGGGCACGCTCTGGACATTCAGAAAGGAGCCGGGTGGATTGAATCCTGCGATACGCATTTCGAGACTATGCGATTCAAGTCTCCAGAAAACTCGTCCATAAGAATATTCGGACTGATAAATAAGTTCTATTTTAAGTCACGTTTTATGAGTTTTTCCAGTTCCCGCAGTCGTTCTAAATCCTGCACTCAGCGCCGCCGGCGGCACCCGTTCAGCGCTCAGCCGAGAGACTGGCGCGAAGATCCGACGCAGGCTCCGGCGCGGACTCACTCACGCGGGAGAGCGCAAGGGGGCTCGCCAGAAGAAGTACTGCCAGTAATAGGTCGATGAAATTTTGCCGCCAGTCCATAACGGCCCTTTGTGCAAAGCCCGTGCACGCAAACTGGCCCCAAAAACCCAGAAAAGCGACCCGTTTTGGAGCCGAAACTCCACCTCTGGAATGGCATGGAACCGGTAAGACACCACGCAGTGCGTAATTTGTACAGGGTGCAAGGTGTCACAATGTCCGAAAACGCCTTTGGTTCCAGCGGTAAATCTCTGGTCTCCAAGTTGC
>JAYVOO010000427.1:0-4714 GCA_043757905.1 Oligoflexia bacterium | reverse complement strand
CGGCGGCGGGCAAGGGTCCACTTCCGGAAGCGGCTGCCGCGGGCGCGCGCGCCGGCCTGGCTTCCCGCCACAACACGCTCTTCTCGATCCCGCTGCTCTTTTTCATGGGAGCCGCAAGCCATCTTCCGATCGAGGTTTCGCCAGACACGAATTTCCTCGTCCTCGCCCTGGTCATCTGCGCGATCGTCTTCGCTCTCGAGTTCAACGCGCTCAAGGGCAAGCTCGGACCGCTCACGAGCGTCAAAGGAGTCATCCACTTCGGATTCCTCCTCACAGTCGTGCTCTATCTTGCCATCGAGGTCATCTGCTAATGATCGGCGCCGGGCCTCGCGAGCTAACCCGCGGGCCCGGCAACATTTCTCTCGCGCTGGTCTTCACCGCCTGCTGCACGATTTTGACCGCCACGGGCTGCACTTCCAAGTCGGGAGTGCCGCACGGCGCCCCCTTGACTGGCGAGGCGCTCGTCCGGCGCGGCAAGGCGGTCTACCAGACCAACTGCATCTCCTGCCACAACCCTGACCCCACGATGCCCGGTGCTGTCGGACCGGACGTCGCCGGCTCAAGCTTGGCCCTGATCGAGGGCCGCGTACTCTCGCTCAAGTATCCTGAGGGTTACAAGCCCAAGCGGGGCACTGCGCTTATGGCGCCAATGCCGTTTCTCAAGAACGAGATCGGGGCGCTGCACGCATTCCTGAGCGCTCAGCGCCCGCCTTCCAAGTGAACATTGTCCAGCTCGCAGGCTGCTGAGCCGGAGGACTGAAGATAGGCTTTGAAGTAGATGCTTCCCGCTCCGACGTCCGGTATGAAGCGGGAGAGATGAGCGCTCACCACGGAAGCGGCGTTGGCTTGGGCCGCGGTCCCGTCCGAACCGCTCCAGGAGAATCCGTTCCAGAATTTCCAGGGACCCGCCGGGTCAAGCGCCAGATTATAAACTACCCCGCCCGGACAACCGCCCGGCCCGATGCTCTCTGAAAAACTTCGCAGCGCCGAAAACGCCGGCCCGGTCACTCCGATCACAGCGGGACTTGAAGAATCGAAAAGAGTGGGACCAAGCGTCACGGACTTCAACTCGGGGCCGAGCGCAGAGGTCGGCTCGTCGCTTTCCAGAATTGCCCGGTACTGAAAATATCTCACGGCTACCAACCCACCGGAGAAGTCGCTGAAACGCATCTTCGGAAGCCCGGGAAGGACTCGACCGTTGCTACCCATCGCGGCGGTGTTGTTGTTCAGCTCGGAATAGTAGCTATTTGCCGTTCCGTCGGGTCCTACCCAATTGACTCCGGCACATGCCGCATCGGTGCACGAGCGCACTTGAAACTTGAGCCGCGAGGCGCCCCGCCGATAGACCTGCGCGACTTCGCCGGGAGCGAGCTCCCGAGTCCAGATCGCCATCTCGTCGATTCCGCCGAACCAACCGCCCTGGCCCAAACCTGAAAGCAGTATGCCTATTTGAGAGGGGGGAATCAGCGTGCCGGAATCCGAGCTGACAAGAAGGCCATCTGCGTAAAGCTTAGCCGTACCGGTCGTAGGCGTGCTTCTGTGAAACGTCAGTACATAGTGAGTCCATCGCCCGAGGACGATCGGAGTATGCGCGTAAACAGTGCCTCCCTGTTGAGAAGCCCAGACCTGAAAATCAGTTGCGACATTCCCGAATCGAAAGCCATTTGTATTGAACGAGCCCGTGGTCAACAGTGCCCTTTGGTTCAGATTGTAACGATCCAGTCGGGCCCAAGTTGAGATCGAAAAGTCTCCCGCCCAGGTATCGAGACCCATGGGCACATTACAGCCTGCTCCACCATCCAGGGCTATCCCCTTTCCAATGATCGCTTTTTCTCCAGCAACGGAGGTCCCAGAATCTAGTAGGTCAAAGCCGTTGCCGGAGGAGTCGGCGTAGTCCTTACCCCCGGCCAGTAAGCCCCTCGAAGTCTCGTCGAAATGCCAGAGCGCTTTGATTCCATTCATCAAGGTGTCCGTCGAAAGCGAAGAGTAGCCGTCGCCGCCTGTGGAGGTCTCGCTTTGGTCATCCGGAAGGCCTTTTAGGAAGGGAAACGTGGGCACCCAGGAGAAACGTGTCCAAGCGGGCGACGATCCCGTGTCCACGATGCGTGACGTGAACGTACCGGCGTGCGCCGCAAACTGGCGATCATAAATGACTCCGACTTCGGCCGCAGAGAGAGCGACATTCCAGACCGCTGCCTCATCGAGAAAGGCATGGATCGAGTCCAACCCGAGCTTCCCCACGCAAATGCTGGCACTCGGAGCGCGAACCTGCTGATTGAATGTTTTGGATTCGATTAGCCTTCCGTTCAAGTAGAGCGTGGCAGTCGGGGTCGAAGTTTGCAAATCCTCCATCGTGCCCACGACGTGGTTCCAGGTGCCGACGGCGACGATACCGCCGCTGGGTCCGGCGAGCGGGCTTAAGTTGGAGTCGGCGGCGAAGTTAAAAGAGATCACCCCGTCGGAGCCGACGACGATGCGAGGGTCGTTCCCGGTGCTGGCCGAAATCAGTCCACCCGTGGCGATCGATTGCTGGTTGAACCAGACCGAGTAGGTCGCGCTGTTCGGGGACGCGGAAAGGCGGGACACGAGATTGCATAGATTATTCTTGTTCCACCCGCTCTGCCCGTCGAGGCTGATGCCCTGGCCAAGCTTGCCAGTAACATAGCTCATTGCTGCCCCGCCCGTGTTTAGCACGGTACCGTTCGTGCCGACGGTCGCGGGGATAGGCGCCCCATCTGCGATCGCGCCGCTGCCATCGAGCTTCCAGTAGCCGACGAGATTCCCATACTTCGGGGTCCAGGAGCGCTCGAGAGTCGAGCAGTTCGTACTTGCGCCGTCGCAACTGCCGCTGGCACCCAGCCTTAGCCCGCTTGTGCTGTCGGAAAGCGTACCGTAACTAACACCGTCGAGAGTGGCGCTATCTGCCGTGCTGAAGCGGGCGGAGCCCGTGTCGACCAAGTCCCCACTCTTGAGAAAACACACGCCGCCCACGACATCGAGCTTCGCCCAGTCGCTGGCGGTATAGAGCGAAGTATTCAGCGCTGAGAAGGTCCAGTCGAAAAAAAACGGCGTCGTGTTATCCGTTGCAATTCCTCCGCCGTCAGCGCTGGAAAGCGCCCCCTTCTGAATCTGGGCGCGACAGGACGAAAGCGCGAGGCCCATGGAGAGCAGCGCCAGCGCGACCGCGGAATTTCGAAACACGCTCAAACGTTTCACTTTCGAGTACTTCCGATTCAATCATTTTAACTCGTGGGTGAATCCCTGAGAAGAGTCGCGCCAGACACAGTTCGATCCAACGAAAGGCCAATCGGCAGAAGCGTCCAGGAGCGATCTGGGCCCCCAGAGGCAACAGGTCTTTTCCGTGCGCATCCTAGATTCCTCGGTTAAACTTGAAGGATGCGCTTTGTGGCCATCACCTGGACCCTGACCTTGTTCGCCCTCTCAACGCAGCTTTACGCCCAAGAGCAGCTCGATCATGACTACACGATCGGAGCGGATGGAATTCCGGTCATCACGATCGTGGCAGATAGCCAGGTGGACCGAATGGCTAAGACGCTGAAGGGAGATGTCGATCCCAAGGACACCCATTTCTTGAGTAGCGTCATGAATTGGCTCTCCTCGTTTTTTTACGAAGCCGACCACGAGCCAGATCCGAACGTCCGCAGGAAGATCATCGACGATCAGGAAAAGTACAATCAGGATATCACGGACCGGCTCATCGAGGCGAAGGCCGCAAGCGCGCTCAAGGCATCGGGAGCAGGTAGCTCCACCGCTCAAATCTGCCCGGCCGGCGTTCCGCCCCTGAAGCCTTTCAATGCGGGCCCGGAAGTCCAAAGAGCGGATGCTTCGGGCTGGATACTTGACCCGGAAGACAAGCGCACCTTTCACGTGGGCGCGACCCAGCTCGGGGGGCCGAAGGATACGACCTTTTATCAGCAAAAAGGCGGCGGCACTCGCAAGGCCCCAAACACGAGCAGCTACAACCCCGATGAATGGGTCCCCCGCGGCATGAAGAAGGGCGCTTGCGAGTTCGCTCTTCCCGGCTTTGTACCGGAAGGAGTGGACGTCTTGGTGCGCGTCAACGGCGTCGTGATCCGAGCTCGACGCGGAGATACCGGGCCCATGACCACGCACAACCATTACTGGAAGACGATCCAAGAAGAGAAGGCGAGGCTCGCGAAACTCACGACTGCGCAACAAGCGAAGATCAAAGCGGACGACGAGAGGATCGCCCGATCCAATCGCAATGTCTCCTCGGCTATTGGTGGTGGAAAAGGCCCCGCTCCGCGTAGCGATCCAGATAAGGTCAAAATGAAGTTCCCGATGCGAGGGATGGACCTGAGCGAAGGTTGCTGGGACCAGCTGCAGGCTGCGGGAGCGGTTTCGCCTGCAGAACGTAATCAAGGCTGGTCAATAGTGGACTGGCAATTCTCTCCAGCGCCGAATCGCACGCCGGAGCCCGGCCGCCCCCAACCCGTTTGGACGACCGTGCGCAGGTCCAAGCGAGAAACTAAGCAGTACCTGGATGTCGAGGCGAGCTCTCAACCTTGGGGTGGAAAAGGCAAGTTCGACTGGTGGAATCCAAACAAGGGGTTGGCGACCGCCGAGAGACCCGTTCGCTCCGCGACACCTCCAACTGACAACCGCGTCCTAATGAAACGATTCCTGGATACGCGCTAGCCTCACTTGACCCGCTTCTGGATCCGGGCCGCCC
>JAYVOO010000426.1:0-4717 GCA_043757905.1 Oligoflexia bacterium | reverse complement strand
ATCAGGGCGAACGCAGGCAGCCTGAGTTTGATCGTCTATCCGGGAACGATCTCAGAAGTCGTACTCACTCTGCCGGAGTCTTTCCGTGAGAATGCGACGCCACATACTGATCTTCCTGTGACAGTCACCGGTACGATCTCGCACGCGATTCGCAAATTCCGTGGTAGCCTGATGCCGCGGCGAATCGCTTCCGCCCTATGGAGTCCGCTCGAGGGAGGCGTGAAAAACGCATTCACTCCTTTGAAACCCGTGCCTTGCCTAGAACCCGAGCGCCAGGCTGTCCGCCATTGATTTCCCCGCCCTCGCCTGTTACCCCTTGGGCTATGGCTGAAGAAAAATTCCCGATGACCGTCAAGGGTAAGCGCGCCTTGGACGACGAGCTGAAGCACCTGACGACGATCGAACGCCCTATGATTTCCAAGGCGATTGAGATCGCGCGCGGCCATGGGGACTTAAAAGAGAACGCCGACTACTCGGCCGCCAAGGAGCGCCAGGGCTTCATTGAAGGCCGCATCATGGACATCAACGGCAAACTCGCGCGCGCCCAGGTGATCGATCCCACCGCGATCAAGTCCGAAAAAGTCGTCTTCGGCGCCACCGTTCAGCTCGAAGAGCAGGAATCCGGCAAAGCCATGACCTATCAGATTGTCGGCGTCGACGAAGCCGACGTGCCGAACGGCAAGATCGGCATCACTTCGCCGATCGCGCGTGCGCTGATTACCAAGACCGTCGGCGACGAGGTGGTCGTTCATGCTCCAAAGGGTGAGATCCGCTACGACATCATCAAAATCAAATACGAGTAAGCCTGCCTCTCCAGTCGGCGGCGCTGCGACCGTCGCCCGTCGGGACACGCCGGTTCAGTTTGTGAAAGGAGTGGGGCCTAGGCTTGGCGCGATCTTCGCAAGCCGCGGAGTAACCACCGTGCGCGACCTTCTCTACTTCTTCCCGCGCGCCTACGAGGACCGCACGAAGCTGAAGACGATCGCAGAGTTGGTCGACGGCGAGAAAGCCACCGTCGCCGTGCGCGTAATCAGTGCGCGATCGATCCCGATCCGGATGGGCAAAAAGATCTTGGAAGTGCGCTGCACGGACGACAGCGCGACACTGGTGCTGAAGTGGTTCCACGCCCCCCGCGGGATGGAGCAGCGATTCACGGCCGGAACGCAAGTCGTCGTCACGGGTCCGGTGAAGCTTTTCATGAACCAGCCGCAGATCATCCATCCGGAGATCACGTGGAACTCGAGCGCGGACGTCGCGGGCGTGGTGAACGTCGAAGGCGGTGGCGCTCCGAGCGAATCAGCGGACTTCGGCCGTGTGGTGCCCATTTACACGGAGATCGAGGGCGTCTCGAGCCGGCTTCTGCGCAAGATCCTGTGGGAAGGGCTCGAGAAGTTCTTCGACGTCTTCGATGAAGACATCCCCGAGCGATTCCTCGAGGCCCGCAAACTCCCCCCGCTCGGAAAAGCGGTGAGGTTTATTCATTTCCCCGACGAAAAAGAAGCCCAACTCGAGAAGCTCGTGGACTTCGGCACGCCCGCGCATGCGCGCCTGATCTACGAGGAGTTCTTTAAATTTGAGTTCATCATCCTGAAGCGTAAGCTGCGCATGCAACGAGAGGCCGCCCAGAGCTTCGGCGCCGAGGGAGGGCGCGAGGCCGTTGCGGCGCTCGAGAAGCTTTTGCCTTTCCAGCTGACGGGAGACCAAAAGCGCGCGATCGACGAGATCATGAGTGACATCCTGCTGCCGCATCCGATGAACCGCCTGATCCAGGGCGATGTTGGATCCGGCAAGACAGCCGTCGCCTTTCTGACCGCTGGTGCGGTACTGGCCGAGGGGGGGCAAGCCTGCTTGATGGCTCCGACCGAGATCCTGGCCGAGCAACATTACAAGAACGCGGTGAAGATCTTCGGTGGCAGGCTCAACGTACTGCTTCTTACGGGGAAGACCTCCGGTGCCGACCGCACGAAGATACAGGGCCGGCTGCGAGCCGGCGAACCCGTGCTCCTCGACGGCACGCACGCGGTGATCGAGGATCCGGTCGAGTTCAAGAACCTGGCGTACATCTTGATCGACGAGCAGCACCGCTTCGGAGTCGAGCAGCGTCGCGCGCTCAGGAACAAGGGGATCCGTCAGGGCCTACGCGCCCACTCGCTCATCCTGAGCGCCACGCCCATTCCCCGAACGCTCGCGTTGACTGCGTACGGCGATCTCGGTGTCACGCAAATCAAGGAGATGCCCCCCGGACGCTCGCCAATCCTGACGAAAGTCATCCGCGACAAGAATAACCTGGGCCGCGCCTACGAAACCATCCGCCGCGAACTTCGGGAAGGTCGCCAAATCTACTGCATCTACCCGCTCGTGAACGACAGCGAAGCCGAGGGCTTCACGCAGCTGAAGTCCGCGGTCGCCGAAGTGGACCGGCTCTCTGAGACTTTCGCGCCTTTCAAGGCAGGCCTGCTCCACGGGCAGATGAAGCCCGAAGAGAAGGGGCGCGTGATGGAGGCTTTCAACCGCAACGAGCTCCAGATCCTCGTCTCCACCACCGTGGTCGAGGTCGGAGTCGATGTACCGAACGCGACCGTCATGGCGGTTGAGCACGCGGAGCGTTTCGGCCTCTCGCAACTCCATCAGCTCCGGGGGCGCGTCGGGCGCGGCAAGCACCAGTCCTACTGCTTCCTGATGACCCACCAGCGGATCGGCGAAGGGACCGCGCAGCGCCTGGAAGTGCTCGAGGAGACGACCGACGGCTTCCGGATCGCCGAGGCGGATCTCGAGATCCGCGGCCCGGGGGAGTTTCTAGGCACACGCCAGGCAGGCGGCCTCCCTTTCAAAATCGCCAATCTCGTGCGCGACCGCGAATGGCTCTTCCAGGCGCGAGACGACGCCACTGAGCTCCTTCGGGACGACCCCGACCTAGAAAAGCCGGAAAACGCTCGCTTGCGACGTTATTTTGACCGCGAAGGCAATCTCCAGGGCGACCGGTTCAAGACTTCCTGAGCATTCTTGTCCGCGCCGACACACCTCGAATGAGACACAGTTTCGGACGACCAATCTCTCCTCTATACTTTAAGTCTGGGGTTAGTTTGTCATTCCAGTCGAAGTTTTGGGGGTTCTATTGAAATTATTTAAAGTGCTCATCACGTTTCTTACGATCGCCGTTCTACTGATCTCGTTCGAGTCGTGCTCTAAAAAGAAGGACGAACCGAAGAAAGAAAAGCCGAAAAAGGCCGAAGATACTCCGATCCCGGAAGCCGCACCGCCGGCCGAGCCGGAACCGGCGGTCACCGTGACCGTCACACCTTCGGCCCTACCTTCGGTCAACGTGGGCGATTTGGTTGATCCGCTCCATCTCGACAATGGATCGCCTACTCCTAACACGATACCCTCTACGGCGCCTCCGCCCGCCGTGCCCGCACCGTCCGGCAACGGCAATACGGGCACCGGCTCGACTTACAACTCGATGTGATGGAACAAAAGGAGCTCTGATCTTGTCCAGCCTGCGAACCACTTTTGCCCGCCTCGCGCTGATCGGCGCAGCCTGGGCAGTCGTGTGTTCGCTGGGCTCGGGCGGAGCCTGGGCGACCACGACGCTCAAGAAAGTTTGCGGCGCCGAAGGGTACGCGATGAGCCAGCAGGACGGCCAGCATCAGTTGCTTTGCAAGACCGCCTATATCAATGCCAATAGCGGTATCGTCAATGACAACAACTCGAGGGTTTATTCGTCCGTCGCGGTGGTCTGTGCTTACAGCTGCATCGGAGGCAAGTCTTCCTGCGGGAATGGCGATGGCGGCAGCGGCGGATCCTGTGGCACTGCCGTGCAGACGGGCCATAAGTCCATCGACTCGAGCGACCAGAGCGACTCCGACATCTGGGCCGCGAAGAAAAACGGCTACAACGCGCTGACGTTGAAGAGCAAAGTCACAGAGCAGGAAGAGGGCTCCAACGTGGCGTCGGGCGGGAGCAGCGCGAGCACGGCAGGTTCCGGGCTCGGGAAAGCCGGGGGTCGCGCTAACACAGGCTCGTCGAAAGAGGATACCTCGCTATCCACACTCCCTGCGCCCTGCCGCGCGGCCAGCGAAAGCGGTACCGTTCAAAGTCGCATTGACTGCGCGACGGCGACCGATCCGAGCATCCCCTCATTCGTGAAGACTCCACAGTTTCAGGAGGACTTCCAGAAAATCACCGGGCATTCTCTCCAGGCCGTGATCAATCAGGACGGCGGCACCATCATGGATCAGTACGCCACTGGTGCGCTACAGACTGCGTACAAGTCGCTGGACGGCAAAGTCTCGCTGAACGAGTTCATGGGCCGCGCGGGACAGCTAGTCGGCAATCTTCTGGGCACTTTCGACGAACAAAAACGCAGGGACGTGGCGAACGCCGTCGTGCCCGCAGGTCTCCAGAATCTCCTGCCCACGCTTCCGGGCCAGGGCATGAGCTCGGGCACCGCGCTGGCGGGCGCCAACGGCCTCGCTGCTCCAGCGCCTGAGCCTGCAGCCATAAACCAGGACCGCTCTCCCGCGGAAGCCGCGGCAGGTGTCGAGCAGCAAGCTCCCGGCGCTGGCCTCGGTATCGAGACCGGCGGTTCGCTCCTGGCGGGCCTCGGCAGGACCGAAGCTGAAAAAGATTACGGCGTCTCACCCGAGAACAACCGCACGATCAGCTTGTTCGAGCGGGTGAGCCATCGCTACAAGACGGTCAGCCTGCGGCTTCAGAC
>JAYVOO010000425.1:0-4724 GCA_043757905.1 Oligoflexia bacterium | reverse complement strand
CCTTGAGACGCTCCTGCATGCGCTGCGCGTAAAGCGCTTTGTCGCACTGCGCTCGAGAGGAGCGCACTGCGGGACCTTTGCTCGAATTCAAACGCCGGTACTGGATCGCCGTGAGGTCGGTATTGCGACCCATGATCCCACCGAGTGCATCAATCTCTTTGATGAGCTGGCCCTTCGCAAGTCCACCCATCGCGGGGTTACAGGACATGAAACCGATTCGAGCGGGATTCATCGAAAGCAGCGCAGTCCTTCGACCCATCCGGGCGGAAGCATGTGCTGCTTCCGTTCCAGCGTGTCCTCCGCCGATCACGACAACATCGAATTCCATGGGCGAGCGGTACCACCTTTCGCCAAGGCGAGTCAACGACCCTGACTTCTTGCCTGGCGACCGTGATTAAGCTAGTTTCAGCGCTCGGTTGGAATTCGGGTTTTCATATGCGGGCGGGTGTAGCTCAGTTGGCTAGAGCGCGAGCTTCCCAAGCTTGAGGTCGTGGGTTCGAGCCCCACTACCCGCTCCAATGAAAACAATCAGCAGACGGGGCAGCTTTGAGGCGGCTCCGGCGTTTCCGCCGACGAGTCCGGTTTCTCCAGCACCTGGGTGCCGCGGCTCTTATCGCGGTAAACCGTGATCCCCTTGCAACCCATCTTATAGGCCAAGCGGTACGCGTATTCGACATCCGCTCGAGTCGCGCTCTCGGGTAGATTGATGGTCTTCGAAACAGAGCTGTCGGAATGGCGCTGAAACGCGGCCTGCATGCGAATATGCCAATCCACTGGCACGGTATGCGCCGGACGCCAGCCGGGACCGAGCTCTCGGGAAATTCTCTCGTCGCTCAGGTCCTTCCAGTCCGAAAGAATCTGGCCGCGCGCCCGAAGCGCCTCATCCACTGCCGGGTGAACATCGATCAGACGCGCGCCTGATAGAACATTCCGGAAAAACACACCTGAGAAAATCGGCTCTATCCCGCCCGATGCGCCCGCGATGATGCTGATCGTGCCTGTTGGAGCGACTGTGCTCACGGTTGCGTTCCGCATGCCGGCGTATCCGAGGCGCTGCCATTGCGACCCTTTCCAGTTCGGGAATTTCCCGCGCTCGAGCGCGAGGCGCGCCGACGCCGACTTCGCGCGCCGATCAAGCCTGCTCATAATCCGCTCGCCCAAACCCACTCCTTCCGGCGAATCGTAAGGAATGCCCAAGAGCAAAAGCAGATCGGCGAAGCCCATCACGCCCAACCCGATTTTTCGGTTTTTCCGCGTGATTCGCGCGCAGTCTTCGACTGGATAATGATTGATCTCGATGACGTTATCAAGAAACCGCACGCAGTCCTCGACGTCCGCGTCGAACGAGGTCCAGTCGAACGCTCCCGCCTGAACATAACGACCCAGATTCAATGAACCCAGATTGCAAGACTCGTAAGGCAAGAGCGGCTGCTCGCCGCACGGGTTAGTGCTTTCCATTTCTCCTTCGAGTGGCGTCGGGTTGAAAAGATTGATCCGGTCGAGAAAGACCATCCCGGGATCGCCGCACTCCCACGCGGCCTGGGACATCTCTCTAAAGAGATCCGTCGCTTTGACTTTCTTCACGGCCTTACCGTCTTTCGGATCGCGCAACCAAAAGTCGCCGTCCGAATTGAGAGTCCGCATGAACTCCGCGGTGATTCCCACAGAAAAATTGAAATTAAGCGCAGTGTTCTGATCGCGTTTGGAGTTGATGAACTGGAGGATGTCGGGATGGTCGACCCTGAGGATCGCCATATTGGCTCCTCTGCGCGTACCACCCTGCTTGATTGTGTCGGTCGCGACATCGAAGATGCGGATGAAAGAGACCGGGCCTGACGCGGTTCCATGGCTTGAGCCCACGATGCTGCCCTCGGGCCGCACTTTGGAAAACGCGAAGCCCGTTCCCCCTCCGGATTGGTGGATCTTCGCCGCCGCCTTGAGAGTCTCAAAGATACCGTCGAGCGAGTCGTCCACGGGCAAAACGAAACAAGCCGAAAGCTGCCCTTTCTCTTTGCCTGCGTTCATGAGCGTCGGACTGTTTGGGAGAAAGCGCCGCGAGGCCATCAACTCATGAAAGCGTTTTCGCCAATACGCGCCTCTTGCTTTCTCAGGCTCCGCTACGGCCCGCGCGACGCGCTCGAGCAGCTCCTCCGCCGACTCAATCACCTGGCCTTGGTCGTCGCGGCGAAGATAACGCTTCTCGAGCACGATCCGCGCGTTTTCGTTGAAATCGAGCTGCATTGCCGGGGTTTTGGCCACTCCTGATCATACCATGAAAACTTGCGGCGTGCGCCTTGCCGGCCCTAGCCAGATCCTATACCCTGAGGGCATGGCTCAGCTTATCTCCCGCGACCCCGCAACGGGCGCCACTCTCCGCGAACTGGATCCGACGCCCACATCCGAGCTGCCGGCAATATTTGCCCGGGCTCGCGCCGCTCAGGCGGTTTGGGCGGCCCTTCCAATCCGCAAACGCTCAGCCGCCCTCCTCCAACTCCGCGAGTCCTTGATCAACCAGGCGGACGCGATCGCGGAGGTTCTGTCGCGCGAAAACGGAAAACCCCGATTCGAGGCGCTCGCCAACGAGATCATTCCGTCGGTTGACATGCTCACTTACTTCGCTCGCCATGGCTATCGGGAGCTCAAGAGAAAGAGGATCCCGCTCAAGCTGATGCGGCACCGCAAAAGTTACCTCGAATTTCAGCCGCTCGGGACGGTCGCCATCATTTCCCCGTGGAACTACCCGTTTCTCCTCCCTTTCGGAGAAATCATCATGGCGCTGCTCGCAGGCAACGCGATCGTTTTCAAGCCGAGCGAAGTGACGCCGCTCGTGGGCCTGAAGATCCAAGAGCTCTGCGAGCTCTCGGGTCTGCCTGCCCATCTCCTCCAGACGGTCCTCGGCGACGGCGCGCTCGGCGCGGCCATCATCGATCAAAAGCCGGCCAAGATCTTCTTCACGGGGAGCGTCTCCACCGGCAAGAAGATCATGGCGCATGCGGCCCAGTACCTGATCCCGGTCAATCTCGAGCTCGGGGGCAAAGACGCGATGATCGTGCTGGCCGACGCCAACATGGATTACGCGACCAGCGCCGCGCTCTGGGGCTCTTTCAGCAACTCGGGACAGGTCTGCGCCTCGACTGAGAGGATTCTAGTTCACGAGAGCGTCGCGGACGTGTTCATCGCAAAGTTCAAGGAAAAGGCCTTGAGGCTCCGCCAGGGGCCGTCCTCCCTGGGTGGCAACGATCTGGGTGTCGTCACATTCGAGAAACAAAAGTCGGTCTACGACGAGCATCTCCGGGAAGCGCGCGAGAAGGGCGCGGAGATCATTCTCGGCGGAGAGTTCTCTCCTGACCGTACCGCGCTTCGGCCCACGATCGTGACGGGCGCATCGATCGAGTCGACGCAGATCTACAACGAGGAGACGTTCGGTCCGGTCGTGGCGATCACGACTTTCCGCTCGGTCGCCGAAGCCGTCCAAAAAGCGAATCAAAGCGCCTATGGCCTCACTGCCAGCATCATCACGAAGAACATCTCGTTGGGTCAGCAGATCGCGCGCCAGCTGGAAGTCGGCACCGCGATCGTGAACGAAGTGACCTACACCGCGGGCCTGGGCGAGACCCCTTGGGGCGGAGTGAAAGATAGTGGCTTCGGTCGAAGCCATTCCGCGATGGGCCTTCACGAGTTCGTGAACGTGAAGCACATCCATCTTCCGCGCTCGAGCCTCTTCGTTTTCAAGTCGCTCTGGTGGTTTCCCTACACGGACTTCCAATACGCCACCTTCCGTTCGCTGCTCGAGCTCTACCGCCGCAGCTGGTTCGACAAGCTGCGGGGCCTCGCTCACTGCCTTTGGAACCTCGTCCAGTTTCTCAAGAAAGAGAAACGGCTTTAACGGAGCCCTCTTCAGCGCCCGACGGCCGAACGAAGCCTCTCGCGCACGTCCCAGAAGATGCGGTCGGCGCCGCGAACCACCGCATTGGCGAAATCCGGGCGCAGCACTTTGCGGTACACCTTGAACTCGCCGAGCGAGGTCTCCTTCGTGAGCCCGTAGCCGCGGATGTTCTTGCGAATGAGGTTCGGGTCGCGAAGCAGGTGGGGGGTGTCGTCCTCTTCCTCGCAAAGCACGTTGAAAATGAAATACCCGCCGGGCTTGAGCTTCGACGAGATGTCGCCGATCAAGGTAAGAGGGTCCGACACGTGTTCGAGGACATCAAACGCAGTGACGAAATCGTAGCCTTCATCCGTGAGCTTCTCGCGCGTCAGGTTAATGCGCCTTGGGCCGCTCAATCCGCGTCGCGACAACCGTTCCGCGATGAATCCCAGGTTCGTTTCAGAGACGTCCGCGAAATCGCAGTCGACGCCGTTCCGATTCAGGTAGAGCCCGAGGGTTCCGATCCCGGAGCCATAGTCGCAGCCTTTCAGCTTGCCCTGTGACTTCAATAAGTCCGCGAACGACTTCAGTTGATCCTGCCGCTGTTCGGGAGCATCGATCTCAAGCGCGAGCAGCTCGAAACAATAGAGCTGCGTCTGGATGTAAAAACGCGTGACGGCTTCCTTGTCGGCGGGGTTAATTTTCTGCTTCCGCCACTCTTCGAGAATCGCCTGCGTCCCGCCCCGGCATTTGGCGTAAAGCGCGTCGTCGCCCTCGGTGAGCTTGAGATAGGAGCGAAGCTCTCCTAACAGGTTCGCTTTTAGCGAGCCTTCGGCGGGGTTCAGGGATTTCTCATAGT
>JAYVOO010000424.1:0-4734 GCA_043757905.1 Oligoflexia bacterium | reverse complement strand
TTCCCGAGAACGATTCCCGTATCCGCTCGGTGCACGCGAACCTGGCCGAGACGCTGTTTGCGATCAAGCATTTCGAGGAAGCCGCCTCGAATTACCGTTGGATCGTCCTGCACGGCAAATGGTCAGAAGACGCAAAGACCTCCAAACAACTCACGGGCGGTGTGACCGTCGCCGAAGCTAGCCTAAAGGCCATCTCGTCGCGGTACGAGTCGCTCAGGCTCCGGAAGTTCGTACCCGGCGAACTAAACGCGGTCGCGCTCTCCAAAGCGAAGCGCGGCAACGCTCAGGCGCAAACCTTAATCGCCGAGTGGCAGGTTTGGATCGATACTCATGTCGCCGAGACCGGACAGTCGATCGAGAATTTCCAGTTCGAGCTGAACCGCTGCCTCTACGTCAATGGCCAGATGCCTCAGTCTTTGGGAAGGCTCCGCGCTTTCGCGCTTCGCTACCCGCATTCGAACTATGCCGTTCCCTCTGCCACGCTCGTCGTCGATACGTACATCGCGAGCTCGCAGTGGGAGCCCTTGGCCTCCATGACTCACGAACTCATGAGCGTCGAAGCCTGGAAGGGCTCGGCTTTCTCGAAGAAACTCTACAAGATCGCCGCCGACGCCAACTTCAAGCGCGCCGAGCAGCTTGCTGCCTCGCGCGACTACAAGGGTGCGATCGAGCAGGCTGACCAGCTGTCGGCCAACTACGGCTCAAGCGAGCATCTGACTAATTCCCTGGCACTGGCCGGAAATTCCGCGCTCGCGATGAAGGATCGCAAGCTCGCGATCGGTTATTTCACCAAGCTCGCGGCCGCCGCTCCCCGGAGCGAGACTGCCGCGAAGGCGCTACTCGCGATGGCCAAGATTGAGGAAGATCGCTACGGCTTTCAGGCGGCCGCTCGCCATTACCGCGCTTATGTCACTTTGCCTGCAAAGGTCACGAAGCTTGATTCCAAGAGGCTCAATGAGATCCGTTCGCGCATCCTCACGCTTTCCTGGCTCGGCGGCGATCTCTCGCAGCTCAAGCCACTCCTGAATGACCGCGGTATCTGCACCTCGGCCCAGGCCGCGCAGTGCGAACGTTACCGCGCGCTTCTCCCTCTCATGAGCGGCGCTAGGGTTGACGCCCGTACGGCCCGCCAGGCCATGGCGCATGCCACTCGGTCTTCCGCTGAAACCCGCGCCATCTGGGCGGCAACAGCGCTCGAGGGGGGTAGCAGGCTCTCGTTCGAAGAGCGCCACCGCATGGTCGCTGTGCTCGCCAACTCCTGGAGCAAGGTCGACTCGCTTGCCAAATTCACTCTTCTGCCGAAGATCTCAGTTTCGGTTCCTCATGCCTTCGCGCTCGATCGCGATTCGATTTCCAAATCGGGCCGCCTCCGCGCGGACGAGAAGTCGCTCACGCGCCGGTTGAAGCTCGCGCAGGCCACCGAGGACGCAGCCACCGAGGCCGCCAAGCTTCCCTGGTCCCGCGTGCGGGCCCTGGTCTTGAACGAGATCGCCTGGATTTACTCTGATTACTCGATGGGAATCCGCGAGCTGCCGTTCCCGAAGGGCCTTAACTCGAGCGAGCATGTCGCTTACGAGTCGATGGTCACGCGCATGGTTTCGCCGTTTGAGAAGAAGGCGCATGACCTGCGTTCTAAGGCTTATCAGATCGCATCCCAAAACTGGATTGAGTCGGACGCCTTGAGTGCAATCGCTCAGGCTTTCTATTCGGGCTCAGGCCGCGAAGCCAAGCACGCGAGCTCGGGCTCGATTGGGCTCAGCCTAGTCACTTCAATTGACAATGAGAGCTGGGGTTCGGTGAACACGGATTCGGAGTCTTCCGCGCGCATCTTGAGAAGCCGTTGGGCTCAGGCAATCGAAACCGGCCAGTGGCAGCAGGTCGGTTTTTTCATCCAGGAATCGCGCGAAAAGAACCTGCTTCCTGCGGAAGTCTCCGGAGCCGCCCGGGCCGTGTCGCTTGCCGCGGCCGGAGCCCAGGCCGAAGGCCGCATGGAGCTTGCTGATCTTTGCCGCAGTCGCCTGAGCTCGAAGCTTGGGTCGCATTGCTCTTCCGGGAGGCCAGTTTTATGAGCAATTCTAGAATCCTGATCTTGATCCTTTCAGCCTCGCTGGTCTCGGTTGCGGCCCTGGCCGTGCCCAAGCGCTCGAAGGTCATCGATTTCGAAAATGAAGTGGTCGAAAGCATGAGCAAACGCCCACTCAACTCCCTCAGCCAAGTCGAGCGGGACCGCAACCGCAAGTCCCCGCATCTTTATCGCAAGCGCTCGGGCTTTAGCACTGAGACTCGCGAAACCCTGGTCCAGTCGAGGTACACGCCATGAAAGAGCAGAAATCGTTCGTAGTCACTATCCAGGTCGGAGACGCCACTTCCAGCCATGTCTGGGACTCGCGCAAAGCGATGCCGATCGGCCATCCATTCCGCTGGGTGCTCGAGCGCACGGAGTCGGGCGCCATCCAGGTCCGCAACATCGCGGGCGCGCCCGAGCTCGAAGCCGGCCTGATTCCCGCTCAGTCCTCGTCCCATCCGACTGCGCGCCTGACCGCTTCGGCCGTCGAAAAGGGCGCTGAGCTCGAGTTGCCGGAAGCCAGCCGGATCGCGAGATCTAAGTTCACGATGCACATCAAGCCGGTGCTTTGGCTTGCGCCCGCTTACGAAACCCATGACGGTGGCCGCACGGAGCTTCGCGTTTACGAATGCTTCGGCGACTGGACCCAGGAAGCGCAGGCGGTCAACTCGTCCTTCATCGGCCGCATCGAAGGGAAAGCCGTCTTCAAGCTCGAGAAGGTCCTGGCAGGGCGCTATACGATCATCTCCATGAAGGACGGGCTCACGCTTGGCACTTCGTCCCGCGCGGGCACCGAGCTCGCGAGCGGCGAGCGCCATGAGGCGACTGCGGAAGAGCTTCACGACCGCGTGATTCGTTTCGGTGATTTCACCTGGCGGCTGGAAGGCTGCACCGATGGCGCCATCGTGCCGGCCATCGATCTCGCTCCTCCGATCGCGGACCCGAGCTCCGAGAGCTTCAAACAGGCTTTCAAGTACGCTTGCGCTGCTCTGATGGTTTTCGCTCTGACGGCCTCTCTCTGGCCGAAGACCGACAACGAAGTCATCGCGCCGCAGACGACGCGCCTCGTGCTCAAGAAACCCGTGCATCAGCACATGACGTCGGCCGTGCGCGGCGATCTGAAGGCGCGGGACTTCTCGATGGGCACGACCAAGACTTCGAAGCCCCGGGGCGCGACCAAGGTCGCGCACCCCTCAGCCGTCCAGGCCGCCCAGCCATCCCATAAGATGCCTGGCGCTGTCGCGAAAAAGAAGACCGCGACTCCGGCCAAGTCGATCGTAAAGGCGAAGCCGAAGTCCAAGCCGGTCGTTGTGGTCGCTCATGTGACGCCGAAGCCCAAAACGGTTTCCAAGCCCGTCGCCCACGTGACGCCAAAGAAGGTCTCGAAGCCCGTCATCGTGGCGCATCCGCACATCACGCCGCGCAAGACACAGGCTCGCGCCTCGTATGATCCTAGTAAATCGCAGATGGCCCGCGCTTTCCAGGGCGTCGCTTTCAAGAGTGCCTCCCAGAGTGCCGTCAACGGCGGCATGACCCGGCTTCTCAAGCAGTCCCGTTTCGGTGAAGGCAGCGATTCTCGCTACGGCGCCCAAGGCATGCTGAACTCCCGCTCCGCGCTTCGCGGCTCGGGCGGCTACTCGTCCGGCACGGTCGGCACGAGCGGCGTCGAAGTCGCCACTCTCGGCGGCGGTGGAAGCGGCGGCGGCGAAGGTGGCGGCGGCAACTACGGCGGCAACGGCGGCGTCGGCTACGGCCGCGGCTCGCACGCGCTCGTCTCCGGCCAGGGCAAGTCCTTCATCAGCATGGATACGGGCGCATCCGAAGTGGACGAAGGCCTGACCAAAGAGCAAGTCGCCGCGGTATTCAACAAGCACAAGAGTGAGATTCGGTATTGCCACGAGTCCGCGCTCCTGCGCGCACCCGGTACGCAGGGCAAGCTCCAGCTGAAGTTCACGATCAACGGCGCGGGCAGCGTTAAGAACCTGAACGTAGCCGAATCGGCTGGCGACTCGTCGCTTGACGACTGCATCACGCGCAGGCTCGTGACCTGGAAATTCCCGCAACCCCGTGGCGGAGTCAACGTCGCGGTCAATCGCCCGATTCTCTTCAAGACGTTGGGCAGGTAATTCGTTATGAGCATTCACAATCGATCACTCATCGCTCCGCTTCTCGTGCTGGCAATCTTTGGCTCCTGCCTGGGCGCACCCCAGGCCGAGGCCAAGGCACGCTCCAAGAAACGCGCGGCTCCCAAAGCCGCCACGCAGCCAACTCCGAGCTACTCGGCGCCGGCCGCCGCGCAGCCGCAAGCCCAGGACGTCGAAGTCGGACAGATCAAGGAACGCTACTGGACTCGAGGCGACGAGAACGAAGTCGGCGTCGTGCAGAACCGCATCTATTCGAAAGCGCACAAGTTGGAGCTCTCCGCGTTCGGCGGCCTTCTCGAGAGCGACCCTTTCCTGAGCGTGAAGTCGCTGGGCGGTTCGCTCGGATATCACTTCAACGAATACTGGGCCGTTCACGCGGTCGGCTGGAAGTCATTCGCCACAGCCTCGAGCGCTTTGATTAAGTTCCAGCAGACGCGCGCCGCGACCACTCTCACCAACGAGCCCCGCTGGTTCGCGGGCGGCGAAATCGCCGCGAGCGTCCTGTACGGGAAGCTCAGCCTCGCC
>JAYVOO010000423.1:0-4744 GCA_043757905.1 Oligoflexia bacterium | reverse complement strand
CCCGAGCTTTCGGCTTCCGAGGGCAAATGCAGTTCGCCCGAAGACAAGGGCCGGATCATCTACCGTATCGGCGCGAACCGCGAGACCCACTACTCGGTCCAGTGTTCGATCCAACGAACCGGGCGAATTCCGTTAGACGTCCAGCTCCGCGCGTTCGAACTCGGGCAGGACCTCGGCAGGTGTTCCCAGCCGGTGCACGCGTCCATTCTGCAACCAGAGCACGCGGTCGCAGCCTCTCACCGTCGAAAGTCGGTGTGCGATCAGGATCTGCGTCTTGCCGACGAAGAACTCCTCGGTCGCGCGCGTAAGAATCTCCTCCGAAAGCGGGTCTACTGCGCTCGTGGCTTCATCCAGGATCACCACCGGTGTGTCCTGCAGCAGACAACGGGCCATGCAGATCAGCTGGCGCTCACCGGCAGAAACGTTCCTGCCCCGCTCCTCGATCGGGTACTCGAGCCAGTGGCGGTACTTTTCGTCTGACGCTCCCGGTGAAAGAAACTGGACGCGCCGAAGCGCCTGCACCAGGCGCGCGTCTTCGGAGAAGCTCTGGGAGCCCGTATTGGACTCAGGGGCCGTCAGGTTCTCGCGTAGCGTCCCCAGAAAAAGCGTCGCCTCCTGCGTGATATAGGAAAGAAGGCTGCGGTATTCGCGAAGATCCACGAATTGGCTACCTCCGGCACTTGGGATAACCGCTGCGCCTGGGGGTGTCTTTCGATTCGTGTCTAGGCGCACCTCGGCCTCGCGGCCCGCGATTCGAATGCGGCCGCGCTCAATCGGATAAAGACGGAAAAGCGCCTGCACGAAGCTGGTCTTGCCACTTCCAGTCTTACCTACGACCGCAAGGCGTTCGCCCGGGCGAATCGCGAGATCAATCCCCTGAAGGACCGGGGGAAGATCCTCGCGGTAGCGCATCCAAAGCTCCTTCACCTCGATCGATGCGCCTTCGCCCGCCCCATCCCAGCGCGGCTTGCCTGCGCTCAGGGGGAGCGCGGTTTCGCGGGGATGCTCAGTCTCGAAGGCAGCAGAGTGCGGAAGCTTCGCGCCGGGCTCGAGCGGCGCGCGCAGATACTCGTTCATGCGCTCAAGACCCGTCATCGCCTCCTCGAACTGGCCCAGCCACTCGAAGAAAGACTGGAGGATATTACTCGAAAGCCCAAGATAAGCGAACGCGACTCCAATAGCGCCCACGCTGATCCGGCCCGTGTGAGCGAGCCAGGCGCTCGCCAAGCCCGTGAACAGGAAACTCACGGCTGTTGCCGCGCTCATTGAAAGCGAGAAGCGCACAAACGCGCTCATCGAATTCAGGCGCTGCACCAGGTAGGAGTCGTTCAGCTCAGAGAACTTCCGCTCGAAGTCCGCCTGCTTGCCGAAGGCGCGGATCGTGGCCGCGCCATTGGAGGTCTCGGCAAAATGGGCGATGCCGGAGGATCTGCGTGCCGCCACCTCGCGCCGCTCGAGCCTAAGCCGTGGAAGATGCCACCGATAAACTGTGAAATTAAGCGCCGCTTGCATCAGCCAGAAGGGCAAGAACCAGGGGCTCGCGATCGTGATCAACACCGTCATCGCGAGCATCTCGAAGATCAGCCCGATGAACTCCGCAAGCGGACCCCCGAAGATGCGAAAGACATTGTTGTAGTCGCTCGAAAATCGCGTCATCACCCGGCCCGCGGGGTTCCGGTCGAAAAACGACATAGGCAGCCGGGACGTGCGGAGCGTGGTCTCGTCGTAAACCCGGCTCACGGCCTCGACCGATAGCCGCGAGATGCCGACCCGGTAAATCACAGTCAGCACGAACCCCGTGAGCGTCGCCCCCACCAGCAGCCAGAGAAAACCAGAGGAGTTGAACCCGTCAAGCAAGGCAGGCTGTGGTCGGCAGATCGCAGGCGCCCCGCAGAAGGAGTCGACCCAGAAACCAACGAGATTCGCGTTGCCCAAGAGCGCCAGTCGCCCGAGGAATCCTAGAAGGACGAAAAGGCAGGTCCTGCCCAGCATCGGTCGGTAAGCTTGAAAGAGGGTATCTACGAGCGACTTCGCGTAGCGGCCGTGAAACTTCGTCTCAAGCGCATTGAAGGTTCTCGCGTCAGCCATCGCGCGGGACCTCGACGGGCTGGGTTTCGGACTTTTTTTCAGTTTCCTCGACGCGCACGGCTTCGCGCCGGACAAACTCTCTGAAGCGCCGCGATCGCGCGACGAGTTCCGAATAGGTGCCCGAGAGAAGGATCCGCCCTGAGTCCAAGAAGATGACCCGGTCACAACGCGGCAGCACAGCCATTCGGTGCGTAACCAAGATGCGCGTGCGCTCTCGCCATTCGCCGCAGATCAGCTTTTCAACCAAGCGGGCTTCCGTGTCCACGTCCACCGCGCTCAGGCAGTCGTCCATCAGGATGATCGGACGATCGGCGAAATGCGCGCGCGCGAGCCCGATGCGCTGGCGCTGCCCCCCCGAGAGATTCACGCCGCGCTCGCCAATCTCGGCGTCGACTCCTTCGCTCACTCGCTCGCGCTCGGGCACGAACTGCGAGAGTTCGAGTGAGCGAAGCACCCGGCGGTCGCGCCCGGGGTCGGGGGCGGTCGAGTCGTGATAATTGAAAGTAACGTTTTCCCGAAGCGTCGCGCTCATCGTGAAGCCTTCCTGCGGAACGAATGCCATCAGCGCCCGCACGGCCGGATTGCGCGGGCCCGCAGTGCGCCGCCCTCCGACGGCGAAGCGGGCGAAACTCGCTCCGGTCGCGCCCATGAGCGACTTGAAAAGCAAGGACTTGCCGCTCCCAACTTCGCCCACAATTGCGACTAGCTCGCCGGGCTTCACGCAAAGATCCATCTCCGAGAGGAGCTGTTTGCCTCCGGCTTCAAGCGTGAGTCCTCGCACTTCCAATGCATAAGCGGGCTCTGCTGGCAGACCCAAAACGCCTTCGACCTGCTCGTGCACGGTCGGGAGCGTGACCGTGTAATCCATCGCCTCTTGAAGCCTGCGGATCGAAGTGAGCGAATCCATTGTGATCACGAACGCCCAGGGAAATTGGCGGAGCGGGCGCGCGAGAAAAACACCCAAGATCCAGAACAGCGAAAGCAGCTCGCCGGGCGTCGGCCGAGCGCCTGCAGCGGCTCCCCCGCGGAGGTGCAGGAGCAACAGGATCGCCAGGATATTCAGGCCGAAGGTGACGGAGCTTGCGAGCGCGTTCATGATCTGGCCGTTAGTGACCATGCGCTTTCTGTTCCTGGACTCACGCCTGCGGAGCGCAAAGATTCGCTCCTCGGCAGCGCCGACCCACCCCAGGATGCGGAGCGTGCGGATGTTCTGCACCCACTCGGCGACCAAGCCCGTGCGCTCAGCCGCCAGTTGCTTGAAGCTCACGAAGAACTTCGACTGCCTGAGCGCCAGGCCCAGGTTGACGAGGCCGAGCGTGAAGATCGCACCCAAGCTCGCCCAGGCCGGAATCCCGAAAAAGTAATGGAGCGCGATCGGCGCCAGGATGATCGGAAAGATCATGGCCGAGATCATCACGAGCGCCTGATCGAGCAGCGCCGCCGCGCCCGGCACGTCGACGGCGAAGAGTGAGACGGCCTCGCCCGCGGGACGGGCGCCGATCAAGCCACCTGGACCTTCCAGGAGGCGCGCAAAGGTCAAGTCGCCCAAGGCCTTCTGGGTGATCATCGACTCGCGGATCGCCAGCCACATGCTCAATTGCGCAAGCGACTGCGCCCCGAGCGTGAGTAGGAATGCCGCCCAGATCCAAAGCTGCGCGGGGTGGCCCCCGAGGAGATCGTCAGCGAAATGTTTTTGAGCGTAGGGGGCTAGGATGCCGAGGCATGCCGCCAGGAGCGACACCGAGAGGATCAGCGCTCGCCATCTCCACCGCTCGAAGAGGAGCGACTTGAAAAGGGAGCGAGGATTCATGCCATGGGATTGCATCACTGGGATGCCTTTCGAATATCACGTTTCGGGCGGTTTGTCCGCCGGCAGAACGAGTTCCCGCAAGTTTTTAATCAGCGCCTCGAGATGCATCGGCGCGAGCATGCCGGCCTGTTCGAAGACCAGCTCCCCCTTCTTGAATGCCATCAGAGTCGGCACGGAGCGCACAAGAAACGCCTGCGCCAGGTCGGTGGCCACCTCGGTGTTCACCTTGCCGAAGAAGAGCTCGGGATGCCGCGTTGCCGCCTCGTCAAAGATCGGCGCGAAGAGCCGGCAGGGCCCGCACCAGGAAGCCCAGAAGTCGAGCAGCACGATCTCGTGCGCATCAACTATTGTCTCAAAATTCTCCATAGTCACTTCGTTCGTCACGGCACTCATGAGGGAACCTCCGGCTGGGGATAAGCCACGACCAAGAATGCCACAATTACCCCGAGCGCGCCAAGAGCCTGAACGAGGTTCAGCCGCCCCCAGATCAGGAGATCAGGATCTGCGGGATGCCTAACCGACGGGAGCTCATTCGCAATGCCTCGTTTTGCTGTCTCTTACATCCAGGTTTTGATAGATCAGCCAGAATGGCAAGTGGGAAACCGGAGAATAAACGCGTCGCGATCGTGGGCTCGGGGCCCACCGCGCTCATGGCGGCGGACCTCGCGTCGGCTGCGGGCCACTCCGTAACTCTCTTCGAAAAACGCCGAGGCCCGGGCCGAAAACTTCTAATCGCCGGAAGTTCCGGACTGAATATCGGCAACAGCCTTCCCATCGATGAGTTCATCCGGAATTATACTGGCGGCGGGGTGTTCTGGGAGCCGATCCTGCGTGCCTTCCCCCCCA
>JAYVOO010000422.1:0-4752 GCA_043757905.1 Oligoflexia bacterium | reverse complement strand
GGACCCTGCGATGATGGCGCAGCTCGCGCAAGCCGTGCAGCGGCTCCCGCGAGGTCAGATGCAGAAGCTTCAGTCGATCATGCAGCGGGCGATGAGCGGAAAGGACGTAACCCGCGAAGCCCAGGAGTTCGAAAAGACCCTGCCGCCGAACTTCAAAGACTTGATGAGCGGTTTCCAACTTCCTCCCGAGATGATGGCTCAGATGGGCGGAGCGTCCGAGAGCTCTCTCCCGGCATTCGGCGAAGTACCTGTCGATGCAGCCACCATGTCTGCCGAAGACGCGCGAGCGATTGTCGCCAAGGCCGCGGCCGAAGGCAAAATCAGCGAAGAGCAGGCTCAAGCGTTACTTGAAGGATCTAAAAAAGAAGCGGAAGCCGGAGCCTCCAAGAAGTTCTGGAAGCGCTGAGAGATGCCGGCTCTTCCCCATCTCCGGTTCCTAAAGAAATCGACCAATCGGGCTCTGATCGGCGTGATTCATCTACCGGCGCTCGCGGGCGCCCCTGGTGCTTCGCGCCTCCATCCCGCGGCGGCCCTTCAGGCCGCAGGAATCAGGGCTGTTCAGGAAGCACGAGTCCTGACGTCGGCCGGCTTCTCAGCCATCATCCTTGAGAACTTTGGAGACCAGCCCTTCTATAAGGACCGAGTTCCTCCCGAGACGGTCGCTAGCATGTCCGTGATCGCGGCCGCCGTTCGCGAGGCGACCAAACTCCCGATCGGCATTAATGTGCTTCGAAACGACGGCCGGGCGGCGCTGGCGATCGCCGCGGTCACGGGCTGCAACTTCATCCGGGTCAATATCCTAAGCGGCGTGGCCGCAACTGACCAAGGCGTGATCGAAGGCGACGCCGCGTTTCTGCTTCGGGAACGGATCCGGCTCGGGGCTGAAGACGTCGCCATTCTCGCTGATGTTCACGTCAAACATGCGCAATCGCTTTCCTCCAAAAGTATCGCGCTCGCGATCGAAGAGACTTCAGGCCGTGGCGGAGCGGACGCCGTGATCGTCACTGGCGCGACGACCGGCCGTGAAGTGGATGCCGATCAGCTCCGGGAAGCTTCCGAAGCCGCACGGCATCTCGGCGTACCGCTCCTGATCGGCAGCGGCACCAATCCCAAGAACATCGCGGAGCTCCGGCCCCTCGTTTCGGGATTCCTTGTCGGTTCAAGCCTGAGGAAGGGCGGACGCGCGGGCGCGCCGCTCGAAGCAAAACGAATTCAAGCCTTGAAGAAAAGCTTGAAGGGCTAAGGCGGTGAAAGTCTCATTCGGAAAACTCCTGCTTGGGACTTTTTCGAAGAAACGCGCGGGCGGAAAAGCGAAACGCAAATCGCGAGCCCGGCGCCCCAGGCGTTCGCTCCTGGCAAGTGTCGAAGTGCAGCGGGAGGAGCTACCTGCGCAATCTGTCGGCGCACTCGTTGCGCTTACTCGGCATGAGCCGCTCGTTTTGCCTCCGCCGACGCCGCATCCCGCCCCTAGCAGCCGAAGTTTGAGCGTCGAGTCTCTCGTCCGACCAGGCGAGGGGCTTCGTAAGAGCATCGAGTCTTTTCTGTTGGATCAAAGAAGCCCTCATACACAGCGGGCTTACGGCAAAGACTTAAAGCGCTTTGTGCAGTTTCTTCTGATGCGCAAGTACCATGCAGCGGTCGGCCAGATCGACCGGGCGCTGGTCGTGGCTTATAAGGACTCGCTCTTGAGCGAAAAGCTTGAACACACGACCATCGACCGCCATCTGGCGACACTCCGGAGCTTCTTCCGCTGGCTCCAGGACGACGGCCTGATTCTAGAAAGCCCAGCCGAGCGCGTTCGCTTCCTGAATCCCAAGCGCATCTCCCGAACGGTCGGCTTCAGCGACGAGGAGGTCGTGCGGATCCTGAAGCAGCCAAACCTTCACCTACGAACGGGCTCGCTTCATTATGCTGTCCTAATGGTGCTTTTCTACTGCGGGCTCCGGCGCTCGGAAGTCTGCTCGCTCAGGACGACCCAGCTCAGCCTCGAACGAGGCCACCGAGTCATGCGCCTGCGGGGGAAGGGGAACGCAGAGCGCGTGGTGGTTCTCGTTCCGGCAGTCTGGAACGCTCTTCAACATTACCTGCTGATCTCGCGAAGACCTCTTTCCCAGGACACGTTTCTTTTTCGCCCAATCAAGAATCTTCGGACCGGAGACTTGGACAAGGCGATCGACCCGTCGATGATCTTCTACATCGTCCGCCGTTACGCACGCCTTGCCGGGATTGAGAACCGCGTTTCGCCTCACTCCTGCCGCGCCACCGCGATCTCCAATGCGCGTGACCACAATGTGCCCGACCGGGCGATCCAGGAATTCGCCGGCTGGGCATCTCCTGATATGATCACCCGCTACGACAAGAGAAAGAGCTCAGTCGAGAATTCCGCTGCGCACGCGATCCGGTATGGAGCGGAAAAGCCCGGCCAGGAGAGGGAAAACTCGGAACGCGAGATTCCAGTCGCGCGCGACACAGAAGGCGAAAAGCAGGCCTGAATTGTAAAGGGCCCTGACACCGTCCAGAGCCTGGACATTGACTCGCGTGTGCTGCTGCGAATTACACTGAGAGTTCACGTGCCAGTCCCGTGGCTCGGCGCTTGCTGCAATGGCCGTAAGGGGTAATTCAAATCACATCGAAGCGATTGACCGTACTTGCAGCTCTTTGGCTGTCGGGCGCGCCAACGATCGCGCACGCCTATCTTTCGGCTACAGCCGAGGAAATGGGCATGCGCATTCAGGCGCTCGAAGCATCCACGCGCTTAGCCTGCAGCAACTCGCGAGTTGCGGGTGGACGGGCCGCCGAGGCCGAGCACACGCGCGCGGACGCCGCCCGCGCGACAGAACAACTCAATCTGCGAATTTCTCAATCTCACGACGTGATGGTCGGAGCGGCCGAATTCACCCGCAACGAATATCTAACAAGCCTCCGCACGCAGATTGAGGCTGAGAAAGAGATTCATCTGAAGCATCTCGTGCCCGGCACGACCGACCTGAGCGACGCCCAGATCCAATATGAGGGTGAGGTGCTTACGTACCATATCAACCTGGCGCGAAGGGCCGAGCTGGTTCCGATGCCTGCCGCCGTCCAGGCCAAGGCGCGCCTGCGGATGCAGGAGGCTTTTGAGCAGCTCAAAGAGCTAAGCGATCTCCGCGACAAACTCGATCTCGTCGCTTCGAACTCTGAAAGCTGCCTCGGAACCGCGCGAAAAGAATTGAATCTGGCTCCGACAGTCTCGGGCGGTTCTTACTCGGGGCGGGGCGGGGCTTCAAGCGGGTATTGAGGCAGATTTATACTCGCGATAATAACAGTTATCGCGAATTAAACCTCTTTACATTGCGATCTCTCAGCCCTCTAAGTGCCTCTCAAACGGCCGCTAGCTGCGGACTTCCGCTTCTTGACCGTCTTGCCCACACGCGGATCTCGGGCCTTGATGAGCGCACAGAGCTTGAAAGCGTCCTCCTCGAGCGAGGGCGAAGCGGCGGGGAGCATCTGCCATCCCGTCACGCCCGGCCCGAATAACGGGATCGATTCCATACGCGCAAACTCTCTCCGCAGGCCCTCGTGGTGCTCAGGAACGGTCGCGATCCAAATGCCGTTCGAGTCGGTTTCCGTCTCTTTATCGCGCAGGATGAGGATGATCTTTTCCTCAATATAGAGCGCCTGGCAGCCGAACATGGGCTTAAGAAGAGGGGAGTGCGACACAAGCTCCTCAATCACGAACTCGTACGGAATCGGCTTCTTTTTAAGTGGTTTTTTGGCTCGCATAGAAGGCCGTCATAGCATGGGATAACTAGCTCGGGCGAATTAACGCATCGCAATATACGCATAATTTACGCGGTTAACGGGGGCACGCTGGCCCTCGTGTCCAATGTATGGATGTTTTCATGAAGCTGAAATAATCTTATAAATTAGCCAAAATACAGCATTTTTAACTCATTGACGCGCCATTTATACATATTGGCACTTGAATTGCTCAGGCAGTCACGACAATTAAAATCAAAACTTCAGAAGAGGGGACTTCAATGATTCATGAGCTGAGCGAAAAGATGCATGCCCTGGCAGTGGGTGCCTTCCTGGTAGGAGCGTTCACGGTATCCTCAGCTCTTGCTGAGCCATCCTTGCATCTCGAGTCACGGACATTCCCAGGCAACTGCATCGGCGGTTTCCACTGCGGAGGCTTTCAGAGCTATTTTCGCGGCACCTTCCCTCAGCCTCAGATCCTGCGTGAAGTGCAGTTCTTGGTGAGCTCAACTCCGATGAACCCCTATAGCCGAATTTACGTCGACATCTACTCGAACGGGCAACGGGTCGCGCAGGGAGTGGATGTCACCGGTTGGAACCAGTACCGCAGCGTCGCTCTGCCCGGCATCCTTGCTTGGGACTTGGTGATCGTGCCTGTCACGTTTGATTCGATTCAGCTTGGCAACGTGACTGTGCTCTACGAAGCGCAAGGACAGGGCCCCGGCAACGGCAATCCAGGCAACGGCAATCCAGGAACTCCAGGCAACGGCAATCCGAGCTATCCCGGCCAGGCCCAAACCGAAGTCATCCATTGCAGCTCCGTGCAGGGACAGACTGCCCAGTGCGTGCCAAGCTTCGCGCAGGTTACCAACGTTCAAATCTCTAGCTCGGGCACGAACAACTCCTTCACTCCTTGCCAGTACGGATTCAACTGGGGTCTGAACGGAAATACTCTCTGGGTCAGCAACGGCTGCTCGGGTGACTTCATCGTTTCCGGCACGTATTAAGCTCTGC
>JAYVOO010000421.1:0-4758 GCA_043757905.1 Oligoflexia bacterium | reverse complement strand
CTGACGCCCCGCTCACGCACGCCGAGGCGAGCTCGAACTCGAAGATGTCCGAGCTTTCTGCGGCCCTGGGCCTTTGCGAATTGGAGCGCCTGGGCGCCCGAATCGAGAAACGCAGGCTTGTCGCCGAACGGTATCAGTCCAACTTGCGCGGCACGGGTTGGCGCGCGGTCGCGGCCCCTTCCGAAGGAACCTGCTCCTACTACAAGCAAATCGTGCTGCCGCCGCCCGGCGTGGAACGCGCTCGCATCGCATCGCACTTGCAGGACCGCGAAATTGCGCTCACGGGTGGAGTGTATGCGATCCCGCTCCATCGGCAGCCGGTCTTCCAAAGTCGATTCGATGACGCTGCATTTCCCGTGGCGAACCTATTCTCAGAAAGTCACATCTGCCCGCCCTGCTACCCCGAGCTTGAGTTCGAGGAGGCGGATCGGGTTTGTGAGGCGCTGCTGGAACTCAGGCCTTCATAATCCGGGAATCAATATTTGCACTGAACGTCGCCGTTTGAGGCAGTGCCCGTGATGAAATTCGCTGGTACGTGGGTTGGACACTTGATCTGGATGCAACGCGATTTGATTCCGTCGAACGCGACTTTGAACAAATTGGCTTGGGTGCAAGGGTTGAGAAGCCCCGCAGGAGGCTGGCAACCCGGCACGGTTGGGGTTGCCGAGCAGACGACGACCGCGTTTTGGTCAGTACCGAAAGTGATGCTCGAGCAGGATTTCAGCGTTCGGGCGCCATTGATCCGAACGGCCATTCGAATTTCTGCCGTGAGCTTGTTCGCGGGGATATTCGTGTTCGCTGGCGGTGCCGCAGTAATCGTAAGTTGCGCGGGGAAGAGAAAAGTACCTCCGACGAGCGCCGCGGCCTTCGCCGTCACGGAGGCGCCGGTAAGCGGTGGAAGCGGCTTGATCTGAATGGTCTGCACGTTCCAGCCTTCGAAGAGCGTGCCTGGCTGCAAGAAAACGGCAGGTGCCGTCGGCGCACCTGGGACATCTTTGTAGAGGTTGACGTTGGCGGAGTTAGGATCGGCCGCAAGCGGATCAAAAGTAATTGTAGGCGGAGTGGTTTTGAGCGCGCCGATCAGCGTCTCGCAAGCAGAACGACTCGTGATGAGCGAATTTACCCGCTGGGACATAATGCCGAAATCTGCACCTGCGGTCGAAGTCCTGCCGACGCGCGATTGCATATTGGTCATCTGCAAAGCGCCCACGATCACTACCACAAGCAAACCGGCTCCGATCATGCCTTCGACGATCGAGAATCCGTTTTCGTTCATTATTTTTTTCATATATTTGCACACGTCCACTGCTTCAAGACGCCATCAAAGATCAATGCTGAACCCGGAATGCAAACCGGAATAGGCACGCCTTGAATACTATCCGGATTCGCGCCAGAGCAGGAGACAATATTCCCAAGGTTATCCAATCGGAAGGTCACTCCGACCCCGATCGGCGTAGCGAGAGCTCCAGCCGTGATCCCGTTCTTGGTCGCGGTAAAGCGCACTTCCGCCGAGAGGTACCAGGAATATCTCAGATCTGCCGAGGCGGTTGGCACCAATTGGATCGGTACCACGTTGATCCCGGTGACCGTAAGTCCCGCGAAGGTATTGATCGGGGGAGCCGCGCCCAGATCCAGAAAAACCTGAAAGCCCCCTCCCGGTACCCTTGTCGTCAGCTGGGTCAGCGCCGTAATCGCCGGCACCCCCGCTGTGAAAAGCGCGGGCGGCGCCACGTATCCGGGCGCCGTGGGATCTCCCCGAAAGAGCGTCGCGCAATTCGTTTCGTCGATCACGAGCTTGGAGACGAGCGCCTTGAGCTCTACGAAATCTTTATAAGCCATCGTGCTCATCTCTGCGATCTTGTTGTTCAGCAGGCTTTGGCCTGCGGCCAAGAAGAGAATCGAGGTGACGACCACCCCGATCAGCAGTTCGACCAGCGTAAAGCCTGCGTTCTCGCGCGGCTTTAAATGCAATTGATGTCTCCATATGTGGTCAGGAGAATGTTTTTGATCCAATCGTTGGGAGAAGCCACTTGGGTTTTACCAGGATCGCAATGGGCTTTGATACACTTGATACCGGTTGAGGTCGCGAGAGTGGGAATGGGAGCATCTTGGACCTGGGTTCCGGCCGCATAGCCGAAAGGCAAATAACCCAAGGCGCAAACCGGAGAGAGTACCAAACCCGCGGGGGTGGCGCCGTCATTGAAGGTCAGTGCGGAACAACCGACGATCTTGCTAGCTGCGTTCACTTTGACCATTAACGGAAAACTGGCCGTGAGATTCGTGCTGCCCACTTGCATGCCGTTCGCTTGAGCCAGAGTTGTCTGGGCCGCAGTCAGTCTCTTATCCACAGTCACGGTCAACTGCACTTTGTAAACTTGGTTGCCAGGATCCGGATTGGTTCCAGTCGCCGGACGGAAGGGGACAGCGCCCTGGTTCTGCAGCTGAAGCGCAGTGATTCGGAGATTCCCGAAGGCTGCTCCGTTGGTCCAAACGACGTTCGCGACAGGACCACCCTGGTAAATCGAGATATTCGAGATCGCATTGACGCCGGTGTTAAAAGTCTGCAAGGCAGCGGCTGGCTTCTGAGAAAGTGGATTACCGGTGATTCCACCGAAGATGTCCGTACAGGATCTGCCATCCTCCATCATGGAATGGGCTTGAGTAAGCAACGTGCGAAAAAGAAGTGAGGTATTGGCGTCGTCGGCCACCGCATTCGCGCGCGACATACTTTGAAGCAGGTAGGGCGCCGTAATGCCCAAGACGGTGGCTACGACCAACGTCAAAATAATGGCGTTGCCGCGCTCATCCAGTACGCAACTCGGATTGTGTTCCTTCAAAACCCCCATGAAAGCACCTTTTCCCAATAATAACAGTTTACTGCGATACGTCGAAAACCGCCAATGCTGTTAAATAAGCCATGATTCCAGCCGCTTGTGATGGCAGATTGTTAAGATGAAAGCGGTCCGGCCCATTTTCGAAAGTCTCCTTCCCGTGACTCTCTTCGCGCTCGGGCTGAATCTTTATATCTGGCGGATCGACCAGATGCGGTTTCCCTACTTCGACGAGACTCGTTATCTCTCGGCCGCCCGTCAGATCCTCGTCCACGGCCTGAACGAGAACGCCGCGCACCCGCCGCTGGGCAAAGTCCTGATCAGCCTCGGGATTCGAATATTCGGGGATTCGCCCCTCGGTTGGCGCGTGATGAGCGCGCTCTTCGGCGCGGGCATCGTCTGTGTCTTTTACCAGCTCGCGCGGAAACTATTCAAGGGTAGGCGGCCCGCGCTTGAAGTGGCGGCGCTCGCGCTCGCCAATCCCATGCTTTATGTGCAGGCCCGCGTGGCGACACTGGATATCTTCATGATGGGATTCCTGAGTCTGGCTCTCGAGTCACTCGTCGCTCGCCGCAAAAGCTCGCTTGCGGCCCTAGCGGTCTTCTCGGCGATGGCGATCGCGACGAATTGGGCCGCGATCGCGCCGGTGACAGCGCTCCTCCTCGCGGCCTGGTTCACGGGCGCACTCTCGGGAATCAAGCCGCGCGCACTAGTGGCCCTTGCCACACTACTCGTCGCGGCTTACTTAGCCTGCTTCTGGCCGCTCCTGGGGATGAGGCTTTCCGGCGGTGATACTTACACCCTCACCGATCTCGCGCCTCTTCAGCTTTGGATGCTAAAAAAACAGCTCGCCTTCAACGCTATTCATCCCGATCGAAGCTCTTGGCTGGAATGGCCGCTCGGCCTTCGTCCCACCTGGTTCACCGCGTTCGAGGGAACGAGCGCGATCGGCCACTGGCGCGCCGCGATCCTCTCGATGGGAAACCCGCTCGTCCTTTGGGCGGGCTGTCCAGCTGCCGTCGCCTGCGCCTGGCTAGCGTGGCGCGAGCGAACACACGCGGCAATTCTCGTGGCGACGCTTTATTTTGCGACTCTCTTCAGCTGGGCCGTGATCCCCCGGCGGATCCTTTTCAACTATTATTACTTCCCCTGCACGCTCTGGCTGACGCTGGCGGTGCCGGTCGTCTTCGAAAGGCTCAGCGTTCGCCCGCTCTGGCGTAACGCGTTCGTTCTGTCCGCGTTAGGGGTGTCGGCATTTTTCCTGCCCGTACTCAATGGCACTCCGCTCGCAGACGCGTCTTTCGCGCGCAGGCTCTGGCTGCCAGGATGGAATCGCGCCGACGAGAACGAGAGTTGTTTTCTGATCCGAGCCGGGCGGATCTTCGATGGATCGGCCTTACTTCCCCGTGGTCCAGGCACGATCCTCGTGCGCCGCGAGCGGATCGTCGAAGTGGCCGGCCCCGTCGACACGGTCCCCGAAGGCTGCGAGCTCCTCGACTGGAGCGCATTCACAGTGCTTCCCGGGTTAATCGACGCGCATACGCATCTGCTACTGACGGACCGCTTCTTCGGCGCGGACTTTTCGCGCGAGCTTCGGCGGGTCGCGAGGGAAACGGACGCCGAACGGCTCACGACCGCCCGCGCGTACGCGGGCCAGCTTCTTCGATCGGGCATCACGACCGTGCGGGATCTCGGCAACGCGGGTGACGGACTGGACCTAAAGCTCCGCGCCGAGCTTGCGAGCGGCGCGACGCCGGGGCCTCGGATGCTCGTCTCGGGTCGCGGGATCGCCGTGGGGACGGCGCAGTTCCCGCCCGGAACTTCCGAGTCTAGGGTCGCTAGTGAGTACCTTCTGCTTCGTTCGCCGAGCGAGATTCCTGGAATCATCGATGGATTAGCCAAATCCGGCGTCGATTGGGTAAAAGTC
>JAYVOO010000420.1:0-4789 GCA_043757905.1 Oligoflexia bacterium | reverse complement strand
GGCGAAGCTAAACGCTTATCTCGATGACTACGCTTTCATGGCGCTCGCCGCACTCGATCTCGGCCGATTCACGCCGAAGCCTGATGAAGCCAGTCGACTCGCCGAACAGGCGGCGCGTTGGATCGACGTCGTGCTCGCACGCTTCCGCGATCCCGCGGGCGACGGTTATTTCTTCACGAGCGATGATCATGAACGACTCATTCATCGGCCGAAGTCGACTCATGATCAGGCGATTCCCTCCGGCACGGCGGTCACGCTCGAGTGCCTGGCCGCGCTTTCCGAGCTGGGAATCTCTCCTCGGGCGGCTGATTACGCGCGCGAATGCGAGGAACAGCTGGCGCGGCTTTACCCGCTCGCGGAAAAGAGTCCTACAGCCTGGGGTGAGCTGCTGAGTGCCGCTCTGCTTTGGACGACCGGTCCGATCGTTCTTGCAGGGCCCGCCGAGCAGGCGAACCGACTACCGCTTCACGCCCAAGTCTTCAGGAAGGATGCGGAACGCCTGACCGTCTGCCAGAAGCAGGCGTGCCATCCGGCTTCGCCCGATGTGCTGGCACGATTGAGACGTGAGTAACGCGCGGTTTCGCTGCGCGTTAATGCTGTGCACCTGTTCTGGACTAATATTTGGAGCGAACTGAGACCTCCAAGCGCTGCCGCTTGAGGAGGATCAGGCCGGGCGAGTTCCTGCGTAAATCAGGATCTTCAAATCATGGCGAAAAATGACTTCCACCTTGTTCGGATAAATCAGCTTGCCTACGATTCCGTCTCCGAAAGTCGGGTGGCTGATCTTGTCGCCTAGAAGGAAATTTCCCTTGGTATTATAAGTCTTTAGAGGCGCGTCCTTGTGGTCGGACATCAACTTTTCCCATTCGAGCTCGATGGGGTTGCCGGCAGCCTCGGCAGGTTCTTTTTTCTTCTTTTTCTTGGGCGGTTCAGTAACACCCTTTGGAGCTTTGTAGTTATGTTCTTTCTTGCAGGTCAGGCACTGGACCCGGGCGATCTTGTCGCCCTTCATGGCCGCGATCATGTGATTCAGGTCCATTTTGCAGCTCGTGCAGTAGGACAGGGTCTCGGTGGCGACTTGAACGCCTTTGGCGGCAGGACTCATGAAGAAATCTCCTAGGACTTAGGGTTATAGTGGACTCGGATGGAAATGCAAGCGCCCAATACGCCAACACCCGAACGCGTTGAGCTTCTGAGACTGGCGCGTGAAACCAGTGACTCGCCTGGAGTGTATCTGATGAAGGATACCGCTGGGGGCGTGCTCTATGTCGGTAAGGCGAAGAACCTAAAGAATCGCCTGGCCTCTTATTTCCAAATGGGCCCGCATGAGAGCCCGCGCACGGAGATGATGGTCCTGCGGGTGAACCGCTTTGACGTGATTCTCACCGAGACGGAGTCCGAGGCGCTGATCCTCGAGAACACGCTCATCAAGAAATACAAACCCAAGTTCAACGTTCGCCTGAAGGACGACAAGGCCTATCCGTATCTCAAGATCCAAGTGAACGAGGCGTACCCGCGGATCGAGTGGACACGGAAAGTGCTTCGCGACGGAGCCCGTTACTTCGGTCCGTTCCCGTCGGCCTGGTCGGCGCGCCAGACGATGAATCTCCTCAACGAGACATTTCAGCTTCGCGACTGCGCGGAGAACACATTCCGGCACCGCAGCCGACCTTGTATCCTTTATCAGATGGGCAAGTGCTCGGGCGGCTGCGTCGGCAAGATCGACGAAAAGAAGTATCACGAATCGATCGACGAGGTCGTCGGCATTCTCGAAGGCAAGGCCGATCGCCTCGTGGCTTCGCTCAAGAAGGAGATGAATGAAGCGGCGAAAGAGGAGGAGTACGAGGTCGCGGCTGATTACCGGGATCAGATCCGCAATCTCGAGCTCGTGACCCAGACGCAAGGTGCGGTCGAAGCCGGCTCTGACCGCGATCGCGACGTGATCGGGATCGCGCGCAAGGACGCTGAAGCCCATGCTGCGATCCTACGCATTCGGGGCGGCAAGATCGTGGGCGTCAAGCACATGATTCTGCAGAATACCGACTCATCGCTCTCCGATTCTGATCTGCTTTCAGATTTCCTATCGCAGTACTATTTTTCGCTCGTCGAGGGCGCGAGGGAGGCTAAGGAGCAAGGAAGGGCGAAGCCCTCGCCGGCAAGCGCCGCCGTTTCAGAAGAGCATCCTCCTCAAGAGGTGCTGGTTCAAGAGGCGCCCACCGAGGTCGAGATGCACGAGCGCACGCTGGGCCTGCGAATCCTGGTGCCTGATGACCCGCGCGAGACGCAGCTCCTCTCGGTCGCGCGCTCGAACGCCGACTACGCGCTCGAGCAGTCGTCGAAGCGCACGGCCGGCCACGGCTTCGAGGCGCTCGAGGAGGTCATGGACAAGCTCAACCTCCCGAAGCTTCCGCACCGGATCGAGTGCTACGACAACTCGAACATCGGGGGAGAGGATGCGGTCGGGTCGCGCGTCGTCTTCATCGACGGAGCGCCGGACAAGAATCTCTACCGGCGCTACAAGATCCGCACGGTCGAGGGCTCGAACGACTTCGCGACCATGCGCGAGGTGCTGGGCCGCCGCTTCGCGCACACGGAGGAGGATCTTCCGGATCTGGTCGTGGTCGACGGCGGCAAAGGTCAGCTCTCGCAGGCAGTCGCGATCCTTGAGGAGCTACAGGTCCAGGGCGTCGCGGTCGTCGGATTGGCCAAAGCCCGGACGGAAAGCGACTTCAAGTCTAGCGAGGTGAAGTCCTCGTTCGAGCGCATCTTCATCCCGAACCGCAAGAATCCCGTGCCGCTTCTTCCGCACACGGCCGCATACAAGCTGCTCACCCATATTCGGGACGAGGCGCACCGTTTCGCGATCACCTACCATCGCCTCATCCGCTCGAAGCGGACGCTGGGTGGCGGCAAGTAGAGCGGACTCGACTTATTTGGTGATGAGCTCGCACGGAAGCTTCAGCATCTCTTCCATCTTGCCATTTTCCTGCTTGGCTTCGACGCTCAGGTCGGATTTGGTGAAGCTGCCTGCGGCGCCGCGAAGGACGAGCTTCAGCTCCTGGGTTTCGCCCAGAAACTCGAGCTTGGCTTCAATATCGTAGCAGCCCGGGCACTTCAGCGTCTTGAATTGGGTGACCTTGAGCTCGAGGCCTTCGTCCATGCCGGGGTCGCCCTGCCAGACGCGCTTTCCGTGGGTGTCGATCGCGTAGAGCGCGTTCGAGTCTTTGCAGGAGATGTTGGCGTTCTCGATCTTGCTGAGCGGGGAGGCCGCTTCTTCGGGCGCTGCCGTGGGCATCGATTCAGCGCGGGCGATAGAGGCCGTGGCGAGCGAAAGGGTCAAAGTTAGGGCGAATGCGAAATTTTTCATTTTAAAGCTCCTGTAAAACTCTCGGCTGGCCTCGAGGGCCAGCCTGTTCATGTAGATTCTCTCGGTGCTCATAGAGCAACCGGGATGCCACGCGCAAGCCCGCGATAGGAGGCGCGCCGGTGACACAGGAAGTGTTTAAGGAATGGTCAGTCGAGGTTTTTCCCGGCCATCTGCAGGAAAGGCCGGAGGAGCTCGAGCGGCAGCGGGATCACTGTGTTGACGGAGCTCTCGCTCGCCATCTCGGAGAGAGTTTGGAGATAGCGCAGCGAGAGGGAGATCGGGTTCCTTGCCATGACCGCAGCGGCTTCTCCGAGCTTCTCAGATGCCTGCAGCTCGCCTTCGGCCGCGATGATCTTGGCACGGCGCTCGCGCTCGGCCTCGGCCTGACGGGCCATCGCCCGCTGCATTTCGATAGGCAAGTCGATCTGCTTCACTTCGACGTTGGCGACCTTCACGCCCCAGGGCTCGGTCTGCTTGTCGAGAATGGTCTGGAGGCGGTGATTGATCGTGTCGCGGGACGCGAGGAGCTCATCGAGCTCGACCTGGCCGAGCACCGAGCGCAGGGTCGTTTGCGCGAGTTTGGAAGTTGCGAGCAGGAAGTTCTCCACTTCGACCACCGCGCGGTTCGGATCGACCACCCGGAAGTAGACGACGGCGTTGACCTTGATCGTGACGTTGTCCCGGCTGATGGCGTCCTGGGGTGGTACATCGAGGGTAATGGTTCGCATATCCACGCGCACCATGCGATCCACGAAAGGGATCAGGATGATGAGGCCTGGCCCTTTGGCGCCGATGATCCGGCCGAGGCGGAAGATCACTCCGCGCTCGTATTCGTTTAGGATCTTCATGCTCATCGTCAGGAAGATCACGACCAGGATCACTAGGAAGAAGAAGCCGCCGGAAAGGAATTCCATAGACTAGGAACTTAACTCCGGGAAATAACGAGCGCCAGCTCTTTCGCGACCTGTTTGAGGTCTTCCCAGGCTTCGCGTTTGGCTTCGGGCGTTTGCAATAGATCGGTCGGATGATAGGTCGCCATGACCTTGTAATTCGCATTCACGACGTGGAACTTCGCTCGCAGCACGGAGAGTGGTTCGGAGCTCTCCAGAAGCGCGGCCGAAGCCGCCTGTCCGAGCGCGATCACGATCTCGGGCTGGATAAGCGCGAGCTGTCTTCGCAGGGAGGCGAGAGACTCCGTTTCGTCCGCGCCAGGGTGCCGAATCATGTTCGTGAGGTAGACTTGCTCGCGCGAAAATCCCATGGCCGCGATCATCTTGTCGAGTAGCTGGCCGGCGGGGCCTAGGAACGGGCGTCCCTGCGCAATCTCCTCTTCAGTCAGCGTGTCGCCGACGAAAACCAGGCGGGCGCGTGGCGCGCCCTCGCCAAAAACGGCGCGAGGATGAAGCGCTATCAACTCGGCGG
>JAYVOO010000419.1:0-4811 GCA_043757905.1 Oligoflexia bacterium | reverse complement strand
CGGTCTGAATGCGTACCCCGCCTCTGCCGTTGGAGTCGATCGGGGAAGCTGCTTTCATCTCGGCGACTGAGGAATCGGAGTTGGAGTCGGCAGCGAGTACGAACTGAAGCTCTGAAATGGGGGTGTTGTCGGGGTAATCTCCTCCCCCAGGATGAACTTCATACGCGAACAGGCTGCCAGCGCCGATCGGGTCGCTTGACTTGGGATAGAGGGAATTCTCTTCGCAGATTCCCTGGCAGTTCACGGCGTTGACGCCTTGGTTCCCGGGGCTGCTGTGGAACTCTGGAGGGTCCGGTAGTCCCGCCACTTGAACGGTGAGATTGAGCGATACGCGGGCCTCAGCCTTCGAAAGATAGTCGAATGCGAGCCGCAGCTGGCAAGGTCCCCCGGCGTAGTTGGCGCCGACGTAGCGTTTACCGTTGGCAAGAGTATAAAAATTGGCCCTCGGTTTGAAGGACACCTCGCCGGTGACACCATCGACTTTAAGCGTGCCGTGGTCCTCGCAAGAGGGAGATTCGCCAATTGGGCGAAGCAGGGAAAAAGTGCCCTTCCCGCGCGCCGAAGGCTCGAGGTTCAGGGCAGACGCGGCCAGGATGACCTTCTCGCCGTCATCTTCACTGATCGCAAGCGGAAGCGTCGCTCCGAGCCCGAGAGACGGCAGAAGTCGAAAGGTCTTGCTAGCTGGGGCGGAAATATTTCCCGCCCAATCCCGAACCCTGGCTTCCAGCGTAACCGATCCGACCGTGAAATTACCGGACAAGTCCAGGGCAGCTTGCCATTTTCCTGAAAGGCACGGCGCCGAGAACGTACCAATCTGGACGGACATACCCTCGATGCCGAAGTCGTCGGTGCAGGTGCCAGTGACGGGAAACTTCGAGCGCAGCTCCACGGGGACTGTATCCGATGAAGCCGCTATCGTCACGCCGGGTGCCACAGAGTCGTTGCGAAACGCAAGCAGAGGCAAGCAATCCGCCATTAATCCAAAAGTGTCCGTCGTCCGCGCGTAGTAGCGCACGAGGCTGTCGAGTCCACCGGAAGGGAGGGTGAGCTCGACATGAGCAGAGAAGTCGAAAGTGCGATCCAGCGCGGTCCCCTGGCAGGTATCGCTGGAGTAGATGCTGACCCCGCTCGAGGCTGCGCCGCCTTGAAGCATAACCTGGATGGCGGTAGCGCTTGTGGCGTAGATGCCTTGGCCGTCCAAAGTACGAAGCGGCACGGTCTCCAAGTTATCCGCGCGGCGCACGCTCGCGATCGAGGAATGGGCGGACGAAACAGTCGCACGGGCCCAGCGCGCGTTCAAGCTCGTCTTGTGTCCGACAGTATCGAGCTGTTCTACGATGAACTTACGTTGCCCGTCGAGCTGGGCGGCCGTCGAGCGTAATGTGTAGCTCCAGCGGCCGGCCGGGTTCTCGTCGCTTCCGCTGCATGCGACGATTTCAGTGCCGCTCATAATGTCGGACGCACCGTTCTGGCTGATGCGAACTGGCCAGTTTGACTCGCAGGCGCCTTCGATTGTCGCGATTAGCGTTGCTGTCATCGCACAAAACTCGGATTGGTTAGAGCAAGGCCCGACCTTCTGTGAGAGTAGCGGGGCGTCAATGGACAGGCGCGGAGGCGAGCTACGGATGTCGAATGGCCTCGAGACTACAGAGAAGGAGCGCCCACGGTTGTTCACGCTGACGATCTTCACGACCGCGCCCCTGATGTCCGTGGCGGGCAGAATCATTGAGAAGGAGTTGATGCCGGTCGGCACGGTGCCGGCCTCCACGAAGGTCTGTCCATCAGTCGCGAGGAAAATGGTCGAGCCGGTGGTGCGGCCGTTCTTGCCCATATCCGACTCGAAGGTGACGTCGAAGGACTGCCCGCCTCGGAGCACGCTTGGAAGCTCCTGGCTCAGCCAGACCCGCTGGCCACCAGACTCAGCGAACTTGAACTCTTCCGTCTCTGACAAGCACGCGGTCAACCCACAAGTCGAGAGTAGAAATAAGAGCCGAAAAGTGATGAATTTGAGCATACCCCGCCCTTCCCCATAATACGTTCAACCTACTTGCTAGGATGACCGATAACTAGCCGGGCGGTCTAGTTGTGTCGTTGAGGACGCGAGTCAGAGAAACGCGCTGAAACCGAGCGTAAAGGCGCCCGCGAAAGCGCGACGTGTGTCCGCGGTGGGGCCGAGTGCAGAATTGGCTTTCTCGGGAATGTCTTCCTTGAAATAGAGTAGACGGTAGTCGATCCTGAGCGAAAGGTAGCGGTTCAGGAAAAGTTGCTGACCGATCCCCAGGAAAGGCGCGATCGAGGTGCCCGACTCGCTCGAGCGCGTGCCCACGCCGCCGACAAAGTGCGTGTCGAAATGGAGGATCATTCGGTTGAAAAGACTGAGCTTGCCGTAGATTGGTGTGATCCCGAGCTCCGCGCCGAGGAAGCTCTTTGGGATGTTGGTGTTCACGACGAATCCGTTGGCCTTCTCGAACGAGTCGGCGGCGCTGGAAGGGTTCACGGAATCTTTCCAGCCGAGGACGGAGAGGGAAAATGTCTCGTTGAAATGAAACCCGAGGTGCGCGCCCAGGATCCGTTCTGATAGAAACGGATCGCCCCCGACGTTTCCTCCAAAGATGCCGATCTCCAGCCTGCCGGACTTCGAATAGAGTCGCTGCTGCACGACCTGGACATCGGCCGAGTCCCCCTGCGAGAGGTACGCGCGCGTGAGCTTCTGAGGATCCACCCTCTGCGGCGAAGCCGTCGGAGCAGGGACCGGAGTTTCCGCAAGAAGCGATTTTGGCGCCATACAGGCAAGCACCACTACGGCGAGCCAAGCGCCTTTCGATTGATTCAGCATGCCCTATCATATTAAGGCATTTAGGCCAGATGGGAAGTCGATTCCTGCCTTATCTGGGGCATTCGCTGGACATCTCGGACGTCATCAGTCCGAACTCGTCCGCCCAGAGCTCGACCTTGTCGACCTCATCAACGGCGATCTTGCGCCAGTAAAGCTTGGACGCCTCAAGCTGAAGCGAAGGCGCGGTGCCGGGAGCCGTAGCCGCGATGCCGGCAGCGCTACGATTGACAAGGCTCATTCCGGCCATACGCAGGGCCTGGGCCTCAAGGATCTGGGTCATGTCTGAGAATTCGCTGAGGCGCGCGAGCATGATGCCGGCCTCGACCCTGAGGTTATCGTTGATCCGTACGACCAGCTCTTTCTGCGAGGTCTTGAGCTCCGTCGAGCTGTAGTTTTGAATTTGCGTCCGAAGCTCCTTGGCCGCGGCGCTGTTGCCCTTGACTGCGGCCAGCAGCCGGGCGGCCTGGTCTTTCTCGTCGAGCAGGAAGTTGATCTGCTGCTGTAGAGCAATGAACCCCGGAGACTGCGTCCACTGGACGCCCACCTTGGTTGGCATTCCATTTTGCCGCTCGATGAATCGGATGGCAAGCGAGTAGGGGTCGGCTGCAGCTTTCGCGCGCTGGGTGCCCATGAACTTGGAGAGCCAGACGAAGGACGGAGAATATCTTTTCTTGAAGAATTGAATGCTCCGATAAGTCTCCCGATACCGGCAAAGGTCGAATTGGCTGTGGACCACCAGGGAGGCGACCTCAGGAACGAAGCTGCCGATCAGGCG
Source organism: Oligoflexia bacterium (assembly GCA_043757905.1). Lineage (GTDB taxonomy): Bacteria > Bdellovibrionota > UBA1018 > UBA1018 > UBA1018 > JAYVOO01. Next base: position 1,200 of record JAYVOO010000419.1, on the reverse strand, counting down.
CGGGGACTCAAAGGCAAGCGCCAGTCCGGTCGCCTTCCGCAAGTCGCCCTTCTCGAAGTTTGCCCAAGTGCGCTCTTCGAGGGACCGAAGATACCAGTTCGATTGCAGTCCGACGCGCTCATAGAGTTTGATGGCCTGGATAGGCTTGCCCTGGAGGCGGTACATCCTGGCCAGGAGCATCCGGGCGCGGTCCAGGTCGAGGAACGAATTCTTGAGATCGGCTGAGCTCTTGAGGAAGGATTCGAGGGACTCGATCGCAGCTGGCGCGTCCATCCGGCCGGCTTCCGCGATACCTTTATAGTAAAGTTGCGCGCGTTTGTTTGAGTCAAAGGCTTTGAGATCGATCTCACCGTCTGCATGGCGGGCGGCGACCCGAGAGGTCAGTTTCCATCTTTCATGGACCACCTGGGGGTGAATGGCCGCAAGTTCGTCCAGCTGCAGAATGACGTCCTGATCGGGAAGCGCGATGTCTGTAGAGGGGTAGCGCTCCAATACGCGATTCAGGCAGCTTGCGGCGGCAACCTTGAGAGAGGCGAGGCTTTTCGGCAGCTTGGCAGAAAGCAGCTCGCGGAATCCTCGGGCGGAAAGCTGCAGGAGCCCCATCCGGAAAACCGATCTCCAGGTGATATAGTCGAGCACGGGCAGAAGCGTTGGGCTCTTCAATGAAATCCTGAGACTTGCCGCTCGAACATATTGGTTGACCGCCTCCTCGGGCTCATCTGGCATCACCTTCGTTCCCGGCGCGGCCGTCCGGAGCAGAGCCTCGAGACTTCGCGGTAGTACGGCGCCGCCTAATGGCGTGGTCCAGTTTTCAATTGGAAGGCAGCCGCCGTCGCTGAGAAGCGCGTACGCGGGCGGGGAATGGTTTACTTTCTCGGCCTGCGCAACCGACGCATGCGTGGAAAGCAGGAGACTTGCGATCGTCGCGCCGCCGATAGTTCGCTTCACGTATCACCTCGAAGCATACGGAATCGGAAGGGGTAAGAGACATTCACGTCGACTGAGCCAGAGGGTTTTGGGAACACCCAGTGGCCCACGCGGTTGAGAACGCATTTCTCCAAGCTTGCGGAGTTGACGTCGGAGGAAAGCACGTGCGCAGAGGTCACTCCGCCCGTTCCGTTCACGGTAAACTGGACGAGTACCTGGCCCTCGACCTCCGCGCGCGAAAAGATTTCCGCTTCATGGCAGGTGCGGATCTCG
>JAYVOO010000418.1:0-4828 GCA_043757905.1 Oligoflexia bacterium | reverse complement strand
GAACCGCGAGTGCTGTCCCAAATTCTCACGCCTTCAATCGTGCTGGATACGATCGATAAAAACTGAAGTTCAGCGCGTAACTAGGTAGCCTGACTTCGCCTGCGCCGGGTGCATAGCGACCACATGCCCATTGATGAGATTCTGTGCCTGAGCATCCGTCATGCTGGGGTGGAACTCATCCACGGTCGGCGGTAGCGACTGACCCCGGTACGTGCTCGGCACGCGGTCCGTAATGTAACGGGTCTGAACGGCCCTGGCTCCTTCTTCGCTCTGGGTTACGGCTTCCCATGCGAAATCCGACTTGGGCCGATAGTAAGGCGCTCCGACGGGCTGGCCCTTCCTATTGTAATCCTGGGTCAGCTTGTTCTCGAATCCTTCAGGATATTTTTTCTGAAGCGTGTCGCGCACGCTGTCGGACACGGCGACTGTGCCCTTCTTTTCGTTATTGGTCCCGTATTTACCAGGGCCACTGTTCTCGCCGTACGGGTCGCCCTTGGTTTCATAAGCAGAACGCTTGTAGCGCGTTCCGGTGGGATCGTCCTTTGCATCCGACTGAGCGACGTTGGATTTCTGCTGGGACTTGAGATCGTCAGTCGACTTCTGGTTCGCCGTCTTCACATTGTCCATTCCCTGGATTGCATCCGTCACCTTGCTCGCGCGCGCGGTTGAATAACCGCTTGCCATGCAGGCGAGCGCTCCTGATGCCGCAAAGGAACCCTGACCCTGGAGCGAGTCTCCACCCGCGCCGGAAGATTTTCCGGTAAGTTCCGTGTTCCGCCCGATTCCCCATTGCTCGGCACAGACCGGCGTATTCTCGGTCACGTCGGAGATCAAGCCTTTCAACTTCTGGGTGGCCTGCTTGAGCTGAACAGCCGGAGCTTTCAGGTCATTCGTGGCAGCCAGACATTTAGCTGCCAGAGGCCCCGGCGCGCCGCTCGCATCCTGCGTGGCCTGGGGAACCAGGGCGAGAAGCTGGTCGACGGCTTCGGCCATTTTCTCTTCCGCGCGCTCGCCACCGCCCGCCGGCAGCGCAGGCAATGAGGGTATCTGCTGGAGCATCGCGATCTGTGTCGCGGCCTGACGGGCCGCGGGGACTGATTGAGCGAACTTCTTACTCGATTGCTCGCTCTTGCGAATCTCCTGCGCAATACTGTCGGCGCTGGAGGCCGTGGCCGAGATCAGCGGGCAATTCGCCGCCCCCGCCTTGAAAGCCTTCGAAAGCTCAATCGAATTGACCCGAACTTGTTCGACGGTGGCACTGACGCCCTTAGCGTACCGCTGACAAACAACCGTGCAGCCCTGGCTCGCGACTCCCCAGTCTTTGGCGGCGGAATCGTATGAGGGACCACTTTGGTCAGCAAGCGGATTTGCACCGCCTTCGCCAACATAGGAGTCGCGCTGGCCGGTCTGGACCGTGAGAGAATCAACAGGAAACGCCGAAGCCGAGGAGCCGGCAAACGGGTCATTGCCCGACCAGCCCGATTCAGCGGCTAGGATCTGGAGCGATGCCAAGAGAAAAGGTAGCGTGCGAAAAGTCGTCATCTGGATGCCCCCCCGGGATTGCGTAAGCAGGACTAACAAGATGCGAGGAGGATTCCACTGACACATCCCCTATCCCCTTAAAGAATCAGGGTGCCCAGGCAGCGGGAATGTCGACAGACTTTCTGAGTGTCTAAGAGTTAGACACTTTCCGGAGGGCCTATTTCAGCCAGCTCTCGAGCTTTGTGCGAATTTCGGCCGAATTCCAATCCCTCTCGCGGCTCTCCAAGAAGAGCACCTTGCGCTTGGAGTCCAGAACCATCGAGTACGGGAACGCCGTGATCCCGAAGCTCTCGGAAAGCGTCCCCTTCGGATCGACATAGAGAGGGACCTCTAGGCGGAGCTTGGACAGGACTTGAGGTATGGCAGTCTTGGGATCCTCATCCGAATTGACGGCCACCACTTCAAAGCCCCGATCTTTGTAAGCGATCCGAAGCGACTGGATCGAAGGAAGCTCGGTCAGGCAGGGCGCGCACCAGGAGGCCCAGAAATTCACGAGAATGACCTTCTTTCCCAGTTGCGAGACTTTCACCGTTTTTCCGTCCAGGCGGGTCAGGGTAAAATCCGGGACGGCCGCGCCGACCTTCAGAGGACTCGCCCCGGCGAGGTTCGCGCGGGCTGAAGAAACCAGGAGGAGCACGGCCAGGAATGCTCGCGCTTTCGATGGCGCTTTGATCATTTGGCTCATAATTCGTTCCAATTCTCGCCTTGCGCGGAGTTGACCTTGAGGGGGACATCGAGTGACATCGCACCTTCCATGACCTCGGTGATGAGTTTGCGCGCTTCGCGCGCTTCATCGACAGGGCAGTCGAGCACGACTTCGTCATGCACCTGAATGATGAGCTTCGAGCGATACTTCTCACGCTCGAGGCGCTCGTGGATCTGGATCATCGCGATCTTCATGAGATCGGCAGCCGTGCCTTGGATCGGCGTATTCATCGCCATGCGCTCGGCGATCCCGCGCATCGCGGGATTGTTGGAGCGGATGTCCGGAAGGTTGCGCCTGCGCCCAAGAAGCGTAGAGACGTAACCACGTTCCTTGGCCTCGATGATCAGCCCGTCGAGAAAGCGTTTCACGCCGTGGTAGCGCTCAAAGTAGCGCTTGATGATATCGGCGGCCTCAGTGCGCGAGATCTTGAGCTCGGCCGCCAGGCCGAACGCGGTCTTGCCGTACATTAGGCCGAAGTTGATGGCCTTGGCGATGCCACGCTGGCGGTCGTCGACCTTCAGCGGGTCGACCGAGAAGATCTCACTCGCGGTACGCGTGTGCACGTCTTCATTCGATTTGAACGAGCGCACAAGCTCGGTGTCGCCGCTCATGTGCGCGAGCAGCCGCAACTCGATCTGGCTGTAGTCAGCAGAGACGAAGAGCTGGCCGGCCGACGGCACAAAAGCTCGGCGGATCATCCGGCCTCGCTCCGAGCGAATTGGGATGTTCTGGAGATTCGGATCGGAGCTCGAAAGTCGGCCGGTCGCGGCCACCGTCTGATGAAAACCCGCGTGGATCCTGCCCGTACGGAAGTTTCTCATGAGAGGGAGCGTGTCGACGTAGGTGCCTTTGAGCTTGGAAATCTCGCGGTACTCAAGAAGAAGCTTCGGCACCTCATGGAGGCCGGAGAGCGCGTCGAGCACGGAGGCGTCGGTCGAGAAGCCCGTTTTCGTTTTGGTTTGAGCCGGCAGCTTCAGCTCTTCGAAAAGGAGCTGCGCGAGCTGCTTGGGGGAGTTCAGGTTGACCGGCTCCTTCGCGTAGGCCTGGATCTTCTTCTCAATCTTCTCGATCTCGCCGGCGAAGACCACCGACAGGTGCGCGAGCCACTTCTCGTCGATCGAAACTCCTTCAAGCTCCATCGAGGAAAGCACCGAGACGAGCGGTAGATCGACCTCGGCGAAGATCGGCATGAGCTTGAGTTCTTCCAGCCTTGGGCGAAGCACCTGCCAAAGCTGCACTGCGATCCAGGCGTCTTCGCCCGAATAGCGGGTCGCCGTCTCGATGGGCACATCGGCGAACGCGATCTCGGTCTTGCCCTTGCCGCAGATCTGCTCGTAAGTGGTCACCTCGTAGTTGAGGTATTTACGAGCGAGCGTTTCGAGGTTGTGCCGCCCTTCGGGCTCGATGACGTATGCCGCGACCATGGTGTCGGCGCCGATTCCGTCGGGATGGAAGCCCTGCGCCCGGAGCACGCTCCAGTCATACTTGAGATTCTGCCCAATCTTCTTATAGCGCGGGTCCTCGAGATAGGGCTTGAGCGCAGCGAGCACGCGCTCAGCTGGAAGCTGCAGGCCGCTCGTGTGGCCGATTGGAATATAAGAGCCGTATGCGGAGTCGTGGCAGATCGCGATGCCGACGATCTTCGCGTTCAGCGTGTCGAGCGAAGTGGTTTCGAGATCGAAGCCAAACTCGCGCGCGCGCTCGATGCCCTGGATCAGCTCTTTCAATCCCGCTTCGGTCGATACGGTGCGGAAGCGGCCAGCCGAGTTCGCCGGGTCCACCGATGCGGCGGGAGCGAAGAGCGAGCCCTGGGAAGGGCCAGTGGAACTGCTCAAGGCGGAGGCGCGTTTCGCGGCGGCGGCCGATGCGGAAACAGGCGCGGAGAGTACGGGAACGGCGCCCCCGGCGACTGGCGTCCACTTCTTCACGAGCGAATGGAAATCCATTTCCGAGAGGTAACTCAACGCCTCGGGAGTGACCTGGAAAGTGTACTCGAAATCCTTGACCGTGAAATCGACCTTGCACTCGCAGTCGACGGTCGCAAGCCGCGCCGACAGGATCGCGTCGGACTCGTGCGCCTGGATGCTTTCGCCTTTTTTGCCTGAGATTTTGCCCGCCTTGGCGGCCGCGAGCACTCCCGAGAGACTGCCGTGCGCCTTGAGAAGTTCAGTCGCCGTCTTCGGACCGATGCCTGGGACGCCAGGAATATTGTCAGAGCTGTCGCCGACAAGCCCCAAATAATCGCGCACGAGAGAGGGCGGGACACCGAACTTCTCTTCGACTTCGGGCGCCTCGTAAATTTTTCCGCTCATCGTGTCCCAGCAGATCACTCGGTCGTTCACGAGCTGCATGAGATCCTTGTCGCCGGACACGATCACGACCCGATGCTTCGGCGAGGCTTCCGTCCACTGGCGCGCGAGCGTGCCGATCAGATCGTCGGCTTCGATTCCCTTCTGGCGGAATGAATGCATCTTTAGACGCTTGATGAGTTCCTCGATCTTGTCGAACTGCGGAAGGAGATCTTCGGGCGGCTCGGAGCGGTTGGCCTTGTACTCGGGGTAGATCTCTTTGCGGACGGAG
>JAYVOO010000417.1:0-4830 GCA_043757905.1 Oligoflexia bacterium | reverse complement strand
CCAGTTTCTCGAGCTCTCTGAGCCCGTCCCAGTCGCCGCGTTCCAGGCAACCGTGCACGCGCGTACCGATCTCGCGGCCTTCGAGCGCATCCGGATCGGAGACGGCCCAGCCCGTGCGGATCTTCTCCCAGCTCTTTTGCTCGAGCGCACCTTCCGGCGTGCGCAAATACTTCCATTCATACTGCCGCGGGCTGTGGCTGAAGACGTTCCACTCGGTCACGCTATGGCGCGGTCGGCGAAGCTCGATTGCGGCCAGCTCGCGCGGGGGCGACGAGCCCTGCGCCCGGACAAGCGGGGGAAGCGCCGTCAACTCGGCCGCGCGATCAAAGCGTGCTTCCGGAATCTCGCCCGCGAGCAGTTCGAGCCAGCCGCGCCAATGATCCTCCGCCAACGTCTTGTCCGCGTCTTCGCGAATTTTCTCATGCTCCTTGTCCTCGAGCACAGGCAGCGCGAGCACGAGCCGCTCCTTCGCGCGCGTCAGCGCGACGTAGAACAGCCGCTTACTCTCGGCCACTTCCTTTGCCCGCTCGAGCGCGCGCCATTTCACTTCCAACGGGTCTTTCGGGTCCCGTTCCCCGTCGGAGTCGCGGTCGCAGAGGTGCGCGCCCTCGACCCGGTCCCAGAATAACAAGGGAGCGTTCGGCGAGCGCGGCTTCTTGCCGAGGTCGACCAGGATCACGTGCGAAAACTCGAGCCCCTTCGACCCGTGCAGCGTGAGAACCGGGAGCTGGCCCTCGTTCCGAGGCGGAGGCACGTCGCGCTCGCGCCGGCTCTCCTCTACTGACCGCCCGATTTCGCGCACGACTTCATGGAAACCTAAGCCCCGCTGCGAAAGCTCCTCGACTCGATGCCACAGACCCAGCACGGAAATGCCGATCTCGTTCTCGACTTCATCGTCAATCAGGAGCGCGAGCAGGATCTCCCCCGCACGCGCGGCCCCCTTCAGCCTGAGCGGCGCGAGCGCGCGCGCGATCGGATGCAGGTTCGTATCCGAAAAAAACGGCCCCACCCAGGTCGGGTCGATCTTCTGCCAGGTATCCAAGAGCCGGTCATCAATCCGCATCCACGGTGCACGCAGAAAGACCGCGCCCGAAAAGTTATTCGCAGGCTGATCCCACCACTTGAGCAGCGCCACGCACTCGCGCACCCGCGGGTCTTCCCAGAAAAGGCCGCCGCTCCCGAGCGCAATCGGGATACCAGCCGAGGAAAGCGCCTTCAGGAGCTTTTCGTTCCCTCCGCGAATCCGGCGAAGCAGAAGCGCCATGTCTTCCAGGCGGATCCCGCGCGCTACTTCGGCCGCGACGAACCGGGCTAGATCCTCGGGCTGCTCAAGATCGAAGCGCACAACGGGTTCTTCTCCAGGATTCGCCTCGCGCTTCGGGACAAGCGGTACATAATCCATCAAGGAAGACCCGAAGATCGGCTCGCAAACGCGATTCGTCAACTCGAGAATCCCTGGGCGGCTGCGGAAATTCCAGGTCAGCTTGACAAGCCGAGGGAGTTTCCGGCAAAAGTCCTCGAAAACCGTGACGTCGGCGTCCCGGAAGCGGTAGATCGACTGCTTGGGATCTCCCACCACGCAGAGGTTCGAGAAGTCCTCGCGCACGAACAAATTGAGGATTCGGGCCTGCACGGGATTCGTGTCCTGGAACTCATCAACCATGACGAGCGAAAAGCGCTCGCGGTAGGTCGCGCGCACCCGCTCGGACTGGAGCGCGCGCTCGGCGCCCTTCTCGAGATCGTTGAAATCGAGCGCGCCCCGACGGCGCTTCAGGCGCTCGTAGCGCGCAAGCGCGGCGCGCGCAATTCGCGTCAGACAACGCGAGTCGTTCTCCGCGCTCCCCTCTAAGCGATCGATCACGCCGAAGGCTTCGAGATCGCGCAGCCGCGTCAGCAGACCGAAGAGCCCGTCCCGGCCTTCGCGCTCCGCCATCCTCGAGACGTCGGCGATCAACTCCGGCTCGACGCCGTCGCCCATGTAGAGATCCTCGAGCACCTCTTCCCAGAGGCTTCTCGCTTCGGCCTCCGCGAGCATCGTTTCCTCGCCCTCGAAGCCCGATTCTTTCGGGTACTCCCGGAGGATCGTCGCGCAGAGCCCGTGGATCGTCATCACCCAGTGGCCGGCGCGCGAAGCCCCGACCGGAAGCATGCGCGCGAGTTTAGCGCGGAGATCGCTTGCGGACTTCTCGGTGAAGGAAACTGCGGCGAAGCGCGCCTTGGGATCGCGCTTGAGAAGCTCCGCGCATTTGATGACGAGCGTGGTGGTCTTGCCCGAGCCCGCGCCAGCGAGCACTGCCAGGCCCTGGCCCCAGCAGTCCACGACTTCACGCTGCTCGGGCGAAAGCTTCGAGAGGTTCGAGAGGTCAGTCGCTTCCGCTGCTTCCGTCACTGCCCCCCCCTTCCTTCCTTCTCAGCCCGCAAAGGTCGCTGACGCGGCAGCTTGCGCACTCCTCGTCTTTTTTAGGCCGGGCTTCGAACACTCCCGAGACATATCGGCTCGCGTGGGCCTCGAGATGAACGGCAAGGCCGCTCCAACTCTCGGCCGGGTTCATCGCGATCAGGCTTTTCGAGTTCGCGCGCGCATTCGTGAACCGACCCGGTTCCTTTCCGTTATGATCCTTGAAGAATATCCCCCGCGTCCGCCCCGCCTGCCGGCTCAGTTCGACGAACTGGAGACCCAGGACCTGCTTCGTGTCCGAAAGCTCTTTCTGGCTCGCGAGAGCGTAAAACGGCAGTTGCAGCCGGTAACCGTGCCCCACCATGTCCTCACCGTGCGGTAGCGCGCCCGAAGCTTTGTAATCGATAATGAAAAAGCCGTGGTCGTTCTCGTCGATGCGGTCGGGCTGGCCCACGATCTCGGCGCAATCGAACGCGAGCCGGAACTTGCGGTCATCGAAAGCGATCGTCCGGGCCTGCGAGCGCCGCACGTACTCGCGTTCCTTTTCGGAGAAAGCTCGGAGCACGAGCAGGAGCCGCGTCTTGATCAACCGCTCGACGGAAGCGCCTTGCAAGACGCCCTCGGGCGGGCGCTCGCGCCACGCGCGGTCGAGCGCGTCTTCGGCCGTGACCGTGAATCCCGCGCCTTCGGCGTCCCGATTCTGCGTGAGAATCTTGACCGCGCTATGCAGGAGATTGCCCCGGACGTTCGGCCAGAGTTCGGTGCCCGGCTCCTGCAGATCCGAGATTTTCCAGCGGTCGTAAGCCAGCGCAAGAAACCCGCAGCGACTGAAATGATCGAGCGCGGTGGCGGAGATCAGCGGCGGCGCCCCGTCAGGGCGTCGCGGAAGCGGTTGAAGTTCCGCCTTGAGCACCGGCGCCAGGCGCTCGGCTCGGTAGCTTGGTTTCCAGCGGGCGTGCGCGCCGCGGGCAAGAGCTTCCCTCGGCACGCGCTCGCGGGTCTCACCCGCGACTTCGGCCAACAGGGTCTCGGCCGACTCGCGCTCGCGCCCGTCGAAATCATACTCAGGATCCAGCCATACCACGCGGTCAGCCTGCGCCACCCAGTTCCGAAGCGCGCGGATACGCTCAGTCGCGGACTGGATGCCCGAACGCACGGCGAACTCCCCTGAGAGGATCTCGCGCTCGCGCTCGGTGAACCAATCGTCTCCCACACTCTCGCGGCCCAGCCAATCGGCGGGCGCGGCTAGGCAGATCACTTCGCGGAAACGGCGAGCTCCGGGCGGCATGCCCTGATGGAGCCGGTAGACATCCAGGCCCGAAGCCGGTCGCTCGCGCTCGAGAGGGGGCGGCGTCTGCGCGAGCCTTTCCTTCAGGCGTTCAAGCCAGAGGAGCGGAGGCTTCGCATGGACTTCGGTCCTTACGCGCGCCAGATCCTCGGCGAGCTTCTTCCAGAGCGCCTCGAAGAACGCGAGCGAGCCGCGCGTCTTGGGATCTTTCTCAAGGACCAGCAAGTGAGCCTGCGCGATCTCCGAGCAGCGCTTACGGCCTCCAAGACTTTCCTCGAGCGCGACGAGCTCCTGATGAAGCGGCGCGAGCTTTCCTCCCACGTAAGACTTCAAGCCACTTCGGATTCCGCGCCGCTGGATCTCTTTCACCCAGGCGGAGGATTGATCTGTTTCGCCTCGCGTTCCCGCTTGGATCCAGGCGATCACCCGTTCGCGCTCGAATCCTCGCGCGACGAGTTCCAGAGGCAGGAGCGCGCGCTTCAGGTTTTCGTCCCAGCGGATGCGTGTCGGATCGCGCGGATCCGCGAGCGGAACACCCCACGCGCCCAGCGCGCGGGTCAGGCTGCGGCGCACGGCTGCGTTGTCGGGGATGAGCACGGCTGTCTCGCCGTCTAATCCCCGCTCAGCGATCCGGCTTGCGAGCGCCTCCGTGCAATCGTCGATCGTATGCCAGCGCTCCCATTCCCATTCAGGGTCACCGGTTGCGGCATTTTCTTCGTCACCCATCCTCTCGTATTCAACGTGCCTGCCCAGCGCGTCCCAAAAACCCTGCTCTCGGCTCTCGGGTGCCTGGACCGTGTAATGGAGCAGCGAACCCGGACGAACGAGCCGTTCCGGCCAACCGTCAGAGAGAATGTCGGTCGCTTCCGCGAGCAGCAGCGGAAGATCCCAGAACCCTTCGGCCCGCATCCAGGCCTCGTAAGCCTGTGCGAGCAATCTCAATTCGTCGCGCACCGGTCGCGTGCCCGAGCGAGCCGCCAAGCGTTCTTCGAAGACGCTCTCTTCTTCGGGATGTGCGAAGGCCAACCGCCCGCGCTCGAGCGCCCGGTCGAGCCGGCGCCAGAATCCGCCCTGGCGCTTGAGCTGCATCAACTCCTGGAAGCGTCCACGCAAACGCCGATCCGCCAGAATCTCTCGCAAGATC
>JAYVOO010000416.1:0-4859 GCA_043757905.1 Oligoflexia bacterium | reverse complement strand
CTCGACTGCGTTCGGTTGCCCCTTCGAGGGCACGGTCAAGCCCTCCCAGCCACTTCGGGTGGCAGAGGCATTGGCTGAGATGGGAATCTCGCAAATCTCCATCGGAGACACGATCGGCGTCGCCACCCCACGTTCGGTCGAGGCGGTGCTCAAGCCCGCACTCGCGGCGCTCGGAGTCGAACGCGTGGCCGGGCACTTCCACGACACGCGCGGTACAGCACTCGCTAACGCGCTTCGCGCCCTTGATCTAGGAGTGCGCGCGCTCGACAGCTCCGCGGGGGGCCTAGGGGGATGTCCGTTCGCGCCGGGGGCCACCGGGAATCTCGCGACCGAAGACCTTGTCTTCATGCTCGACGGCATGGGCATCAGGACCGGCATCGACCTCAAAATGCTCGCGACGACCAGCCTCGCAATGGCCCGCAAGATGAGACGCCCGCTCTCAAGCCGCTACCTCCAAGCTTTTATGCGCTCCTGATCGTTACGCGATCGCGCCACTCGCTCAGTGTTCTGAAGCGTATTGAGCACGAAATCTTCCCGCTCCCTCCAACCTTGGCCGCTGGCGGCCGGCGGGGCGGAAATGTCTGCCGTCCGGTTGGATACTCTTCCGCTTGGCGTCCCCCCGTGGAACCCAGCGCCCTTGAATGCTGATTGCGCTGCAGTCCGGGCATTGTGGATGGCCTTCTGGTTTGTCGGTGGAACGATTCGGATCGATGTTTCGCGGCAGCTGCAGCTGCTTCTCCATGAATCGCTTGAAAATGATGGGTGCCATGTAGGTAAGAGAAAGCAATTCTTGGTCCGGCATTGATTTCGCAATGGGTCCTGCAGTTGAACCGGAGGATTTATGGACGAGACGATTCTGCATCAGATCCGCGACGTGCTTCTGGCCCGCTCAAAACAATTCAATGCAAAGCCTCATCTGCACGCAGTGAGTGATATGGAGGCGAACGAAGCCCAAGCTGAGATCATCGATATCGCCCAGAGCTTCGAACAGCTGGACCGCGATAGCTCACTGGCCGAGCAGGAGCGGCGTGAGCTGCTCGCTGTCGACCATGCGCTGATGAAGCTCATGTCGGGAAATTTCGGCGTCTGCGAAGACTGCTCGGAAGAGATCCCCCACAAGCGACTCATGGTCGTGCCAGAAGCCCGGCTCTGTGCCAACTGCCAGGTCGTCCAAGAGCGCCAGACCTCGCGCATGCGGGTCGCAGGCGCTACGCGGTGACCGTGAACTGGGCGGCCTTCCGCTACCATCTCTTTCTCGGGATCTCGCTGATTGGCTGCGTGATCCCTCTGGCGACCAAAAGGCACTTCGCTTTGCATAGTCTTCCGACTGCTTCAGTCGACGATCGCGTGGTTGCCGAGGCGGCTCAGGATTCTGCCAGTCTCGCGAATTTAGACTTCGAGATTGCGACAGTTGGCCCGCTGGTTACATCCCGTGCACAATGCACTGTAAACTAAGGCATTTTAGCTATTTGATCGTTCTTGCGCACCGCCCTGATCCAAGCTAAAGAGGAGCCTTAAGCAGGGGGCTAATCGGGGATGGGGCGGTCGGGATACTTATCTCATAGCAGCGGACGACTGAGGTCGGCACTGGGTGTCGCGCTGACTGCCGTGCTCGCCTATCTGCTCGCGCAAGCGCCCTCGAATTCCCTGACTCGTTTTCCGATCGCCATCGGACTGCTCTTGTTGGGTGCGGCGTTGAGCGCGCTCTATCAGCATGGACGCAAGGCGCCCGAGTCTATGGAAGATGATGAGACGCTTCGCCGCGAGTGGATCAGCTCGCTGATCCGGGAGATCCCAGACGGCGTCTTTCTGCTGAAGGGCAACGAGATCCTCTATTCGAATCCGATCGGCGAACGCATTCTCGCAATCCAGGGCTCGCCCTCCGGGCGCGATGCCGTTCTGGAATCCGTCGCAAAGGTCTTGCCTGTGCAGCTTTCGCTCGCGACTGCCGAGCGCAAGTTCCACTATATTTTGCAGGCCCACGCCATCCGGCTGCCTTTCGCGGATCGCATCGTAGTCGCGCAGGACGTGACCGTCGCGCGCGAAAGCCAGAATGCGCGCGGAGGTTTCCTGGGTACGCTCTCGCATGAAGTGAAGACTCCGATCACGAGCATTACGATGGCGATCCGGCTGCTTCACCGTGGCATTGAGCAGATGCCCAATCCCGTGCATCGCTCCCTCATTCAGACATGCGTCGAGGAGCTGGAAAGGCTGCGGCTCCTGCTGGATGATCTTTTGAATTTAACCCGTACAGATCCACTGACCCAGTCGCTCGATCCTCAGAAAGTTGACCTGAGCAAGCTGCTCCGGCATGCCGTGCAAAACTTCCGCGCAATCGCCGCCGGGCGTGGAATTGAACTGATTTCATCGCAAAGTGAAGGGATTAAAGGGCGAATGGTCCCAATTGATCCAACCAAGATCACCTGGGCGATATTTAGCCTCCTGACGTATGCACTTCAGGAAACTGCTTCGGGCGGGCGCGTCGAACTAACATTGACTCCCTCTGCCTCAATCGACGGTGCTTCCGTCGATACAAATGTCAGTTATGATTGGGTTGTTTTCCGTTTGAAGAAAAGTGGGCCGGAATTCCATTCAAACGCTGACAGCGGGGTATTTGACAAGTACCACCCTGACTATGATATTCGGGTCGCCCGCTCGGGAAATCCGAAAGTCGGCCTCGCCATTGCACGCGAGATCCTGGCCACGCACGGCGGGCAGCTGTGGATCGAGCATTCTGAGATCTGCTTCAGCCTTCCTTTGCGCGGCGCCGCCAGTATTCCAGCCCCGGGTTTAGTGACTGAAGTCACGGTGCCATCCCAGAGCAACAGTCCTCGTCTGAGTTCGTGACATGTTTTTAATCGAAAGGAACGTTCCATGGCTCGCCTACTAGTTGTCGATGATGAGAAAAGCATTTGCAGCACGATCGAGGCTGCTCTGAAGGGCAGTGGCCATCAGGTTGAAGTTGCCGACAGCGGTGAGATGGCGCTTTCCCTGATGCGGCGCAATCCTCCCGAGATTCTTCTCACCGATCTGCGCATGGACGGCATCAGCGGCCTGGATCTGCTCGGCAAATCTCGCGAGTATTTCCCTTCGGTCACGCCTGTCATCATGACGGCTTACGGAACGATCGACACCGCCGTATCGGCGATGAAGAGCGGCGCCTATGACTACCTCGTCAAGCCATTCACCCCCGAGCAGCTTGAGCATTTGATCGAACGCATCGAGGAATACCGCCGCCTGCGCGAGGAGAACACCAAGCTCCGAGACACCGTTGACGCGCTCTCGATGCCTACCGGCATCCAGACCAAGAACGTACGCATGCAGAAGCTGCTGGATACGGCTAAGAAGGTCGCCGTCACCGACTCCTCGATTCTGGTGACCGGTGAGAGCGGCACGGGCAAGACTTTGCTCGCCAAGCTCATGCACGACGGCAGCCAGCGCGCCAAGGGCCCTTTTGCGGTCGTGAATTGCGCGACCCTTTCCGAGAACCTGCTTGAGAGCGAACTCTTCGGTCACGTGCGTGGCTCCTTCACGGGCGCCGTGAAGGACAAAATCGGCCGCCTGCAGGTGGCGGACACCGGCACCGTCTTCCTGGACGAAATCGGCGAAATCTCTCCGAGCCTCCAGACGAAGCTACTTCGCTTCCTTCAGGAGCGCGAGTTCGAGAAGGTCGGCGACACAAAGACGGTCCGTGTGGATGTGCGCATCATCGCCGCGACCAACAAGGATCTCGAGCGCGAAGTGCGGGAAGGCCGTTTCCGCGAAGACCTCTACTTCCGCCTGAACGTCATCGAGCTCCATATGCCATCGCTCCGCCAGCGTCCCGAGGATATCCTCACGCTAGCGGACTCGCTCCTGAACCGTTCGTTCCTGGCTATGGGCCGCAAGCCCCGCGCACTCAATGACGGCGCCCGAAAGGCCATCTCCGGTTACGGCTGGCCCGGCAATATCCGTGAGCTCAAGAACGCGCTCGAGCGCGCCGCGATTCTTTGCGCGGGCGATCAGGTGACCCTCGAGGATCTCCCGGACCGCGTTTTGGAAGCCACAATGGGCCCCATCCACGATGCCAACGGCAATGAAACTGGCGCGATCGCGGCTCACAACGCCGCTAACCTCGCCGCCATGACGCCCTCGGATGTCAGCTTGGAAGAGCTCGAGAAGCAGCACATCCAGCATGTTCTCGCGACCGCGACGACGCTGGAAGAAGCCGCGAGTATTCTCGGAATCAACTTGAGCACGCTCTGGCGCAAGCGCCGTCGCTACGGCCTCGACTGAGTATCCGGCATTCCGCATGCATTGATCTGAGTTGACCGCGCCATCTGGCCGGTCCTCGCTGCGCACTTAATTGCGGTCAACACGGATGGGGATCAGTTCCCTGCCTGTTTGACCGCATTTTTTTTATTCTCACCCCAAGTTTTCATCGGCCCACTTGCAGGTTGCATACGGCAGCCTTCAACGAGCGTGCAGAAAAGCAAACCTAAGCGAGCGGCCGGGCTTGCGAACGGCCATTTTTCGGCATGTAGCCGGCTGGCACTTGGGTTGCACAAGCAGCTCGACCAGTTGGGGCGCGGTAGCAACCGGCATTTGGTTTTTTCAACGGTGCGCGATCGGAGGGATCCGAAAGCGTGCCTTCACAAAACGAGTGGTGTGTTCGGTCAAGGCCGGGACGCCACTTTTGCTTTCCTTAGGAGGAATCATGATCAAGAATCTCTTGGCTTCAGCTCTCGTACTCGTTTCCGTCGCAGGCGCTACTCAGGCTTTCGCTGATACCGCGAAGAAGCCCATCAGCTGGGGTGAGCTTCAGGCTCTCTGTGCTAACCCGAAGGGTGGCAAGGACGGAGTGCAGGTCGCGCCAGAGC
>JAYVOO010000415.1:0-4863 GCA_043757905.1 Oligoflexia bacterium | reverse complement strand
TGCAGTTCATCGGCTATCACCATCAGGTGCGTGACACGGTCGGTGGGCAACCGGTGCTCGTGAGTTATTGCACGGTCTGCCGAACGGGGCGCATTTTTGCCCCGTCCGTGCCATACTCTGCACGAGCTTCTGGCCATTGAACAGCGTGCGATCTCGCTCGTCCTGACGAAACAGGGCCGCCCGAACCTGAGCTTTCAGATCGACAGCCTGGACGAACGCTCGCTCGGCGCGCTTTACTTCGCGTTCAGCGCGATGACGGCCATCACGGGGACACTCTGGGGAGTCAACCCCTTCGACCAGCCGGGCGTCGAGGAAGGTAAGATCTATATCAAGGATTCGCTAAACGAGGCTTCGGCGCAAAGCGCGAGGCAGGAAGAGGAAGACGAAAATTCCCCCGTGAATCGCCTCAGGCGCAATCGCGACTAGTCGCTTGACTCGCCGTCAGGCAACAAACTAATGTAACTCCTGAATATGACCTGCCCACCACCACCTCCGTCCAACGACGATACCGACAGCGGCGACAAGACCACCGTGATCCAGGGGGATCAGGAGACGCTCCGCAAAGAGATGGCGAAAGCCAAGGAGCAGGAAGCCTGCCTGATCATCATCCGGGGCACGCCGCAGGGTCATCGCTTTTTTCTGACTCAAGGCGAGATGTCCATCGGTCGGGATCCCACCGCCGACATCACCGTTTCCGATCAGAGCATCTCGCGAAAGCACGCGCAGATCTCCAAAGAAGGCGAGAAAACCAAGCTCACCGACCTGGGCTCCTCCAACGGCACCTTCGTCAACGACAAGAAAGTGACCTCGGGCCAATCCGTCTACCTGGCCAAAGAAGACATGGTCAAGCTCGGCAACTCGATTCTCAAGTACCTCCCAGCCGGCGAGCTTGAGATCCTCTTCTACGGCAACCTCGGCTCGGCCGCGCACACCGACGCGCTCACAAAGCTCTACAACAAGGGCTACCTGAATGAAGCGCTCGAGGCCGAGTTCAAGCGCGCGAAGGCGCTCCATCAGGATTTCTCCGCGATCTTCTTCGATCTCGACCATTTCAAGAAAGTGAATGACAATTACGGGCACGACGCCGGCGATTACGTGCTGAAGGAGATCTCGAATCTCATCCGCGGCGGTCATGTGCGCCCGAAGGACATTTTCGCGCGAAACGGTGGCGAAGAGTTCGTGATCCTGCTCTCGAACACGTCGGCAGCACTCGCGGCGGACATGGCCGAACGGATCCGGAGCGCCGTCCAGGCGCATGCGTTCCTCTATGAGGGCAAACGCCTGCCGATCACGATCAGCCTAGGTGTCGCCGAAATTACCGCCGAGATCGGTACTGGCCAGACGCTGCTTCGCGCGGCCGACAAGGCGCTCTACGCCGCGAAATCCGGCGGCCGCAATCGCGTCGTCGTGGCTTCCTAGGCAAGTCATGCGGAAGGCAGTACGAGTCGCAGTTTTGGATCCTATCGTCGCTGAACGGATCGCCGCGGGTGAAGTGATCGAGAGGCCGGCAAGCGTCATCAAGGAGCTGCTCGAGAACTCCCTCGACGCGGGCGCGACCGAAGTCTCTGTTTCCGTGCAGGACGGCGGCAAAGCCCTGATCGAAGTGCTCGACAACGGCGCGGGCATCCATCCGGACGATCTCGCAGTTTGCGTGCGCCGTCATGCGACCAGCAAGATCCGCGCGCTCGAGGACTTGGAGTCTTTGGCGACGTTAGGCTTCCGGGGCGAAGCGCTGCCGTCGATCGGCGCTGTCTCGGAGTTAACAATCCTCTCGCGCGCCATCGATCAACCAAGCGCTTATCAATTCGACTTTGCCAGCGGACAGACCGAGCCCGCGACCTTCGGCCACTTCCTGGGCTCCCCTCACGGCACGCGCATCCAGGCTCACGGGCTTTTCGCTCAGATTCCGGCCCGCCTCAAGTTTCTCAAGTCCCAGGCCTCCGAAGTCGGACAAATCCGAGAATGGATGGAGCGACTCGCACTCACGCATCCCAGGACGGGCTTCAAGCTTTTGAGCAACGAGCGCGTTATCCTAAATCTCAGGCCGCAGTCCGAGGAAGCGCGGGTGCGCGAGATCCTCGGCGACGGCGGTGACTACCCGCTTGTCACACGAGAGGAAGAGCTAGGTTCGCTGCGAGTGCGCGCTCATTGGCTCCAGGGCCTCAGCTCGCCACAAACGCGCAAGCTCGTGCAGATCGTGAACGGCCGAGCCGTACGCGACCGCCTCCTGCAGCAGGCGATGCTCTCTTCTTTTCGCCAAGCGCTCTTGCCCGGCCAGTTTCCGGCCGTTGCGCTCTATCTCGAGCTCGATCCGGCCGACGTCGACGTCAACGTGCATCCCACCAAAACGGAACTCAGATTTCTGCGATCGCGCGAGGTTTTCCATGAGATCCAGCGACTCGTTGAGCGCATGGTCGGAGAGACCGGTGCGCCGGCCTACGTGCCTTCCACCGAAGGGGCTGCAGCTCCGAGCCCTTGGAGTTTCTCCGGACAGCGTGGCTTCAACTCTCCCGGCAACCAGGACGGCCTTTTCCCGAAGTGGGCGAATCGAGCGCCAGGCACCGGACCTGTGACGTTCCGCGCTTCCGAAACTTCCCATTTGCAGGCGCCCGCGCACTCGCCGTTGGCCTATCCCCACCCGGGCGAAAGCTACAGACCCTTCTCTCCGGCGACCGAGAATGCCGATGGGCCCGTCGGCCCCGCGCATCCCTTTGAGGAGGGCCGCTACGCCGGGACTCTTTTCAATACCTACATTTTATATGATCTCGGAACCGAGACCGCGCTGATCGATCAGCACGCCGCTCATGAGCGCATCCGCTACGAGCTGTTACGCGCGCGCGCCCAAGGGCGAGCCGAGCTCGAGACGCGTTCTCAGCAGCTTTTGATTCCGGAGGTTGTTCATTTCGCCCCGGAAGAGCGACCGCTCGTCGAGCCCCGCCTAGAAATCCTCGATCAGCTGGGCTTTCAGGCCGAGATCTTCGGTGAAAACTCGGTTCTCTTCCGCTCCGTGCCTGCGGAGTGGGGCTCAGCCGATCTCGCCCCGCGCTTGAAGAACATGCTCGAACGCCTGATCGCAGCCGAAAGCGACCAGGCCAGCTCGCATGCACTTGCGCTTGATGAACGCTTGTTCGAGAAACTGGCAAGCGAAGCCTGCCACTCAGCGATTCGGGCGGGAGACGCGCTCGAACCGGCCGAAGCGCAAGCGCTCGTCCTGGATCTATTCCGATGCGAGCATCCCTGGAACTGCCCTCACGGCAGGCCAACGGTCGTGCGCCTCCCGAAGGGCCGCTTCGAAGAATGGTTCCAGCGGCGCGTGCCGCATTGAAATGCGCAAACTCACCGCCTGGACGATTGCCTTGCTCCTGCTTTTAGCAGGGTGGGTTTCAAACTTCGTTCCTCCTTGCTATCAGGAAAACCCAGCCGAATGACCGCCGTCGCCACGCCGAGAGTCGCCATTCTGACCGGAACGACCGCTGCCGGCAAGACTTCGCTCGCACTTACGCTTGCGGCTGCACACCCTTCGATCGAGATCATTAATGCCGACAGCTTGCTTGTTTACCGCGGGATGGACATCGGAACAGCCAAGCCTACTTCCGCGGAGCAGGCGGTCGCCCCTCATCATCTGATCGATATCCACGAAGTCGATGAGCCTTACACCGCAGGCGACTTCGCGCGGCAAGCGCGCGTGAAAATCGCCGAGATCGAAGGGCGCGGGAATCGCGCGCTCATTGTCGGGGGCACCGGCTTTTATCTGAAGGCGCTTCTCTTCGGGGTGTGGGAAGGACCCAAGGCCGACCCCGCGCTACGCGAGCGGCTTGCACAGGAAAGTCCCGACTCGCTTTACCAGCGGCTGGACGCCCGCGACCCGGTTTCAGCACAACGAATCGGCCGAAACGACCAGTACCGCCTGATCCGCGCGCTTGAACTGATCGAGTTGGGGGGCAAGAGCCCGACTGAGCTGGAGGCGGCCGCGAGCTGCGAACCAGATCCTCTCTTCAAGCTTCTGATACTCGATCGGCCGACCCCGGAGCTTGATCAACGGATTCTACTTCGCACGCGGGCGATGCTGGAAGCGGGCCTCGAGGAAGAGACCCGCGCGCTGCTGGGGAGCTTCCCTTCGGCTCGCCCGCTCGGCTCTGTCGGCTACGCGCAGGTCGTGGATCACTTGAACGGAAAAACTCCGGAGGGCCGCAAGCTCTCCCCCGGTCTGGCAGGCCTTGAGAGCGAGATCACACTCGCCACGCGCCAGCTCGTCAAGAAGCAGCGGACTTGGTTTAGAGGCCAGCATCCGGAGGGCCAATGGTTCCTGCTCGACCGCGATCTCCAAGCGCTCGAAATCGAGCTGAATCGAATTTATCGCTAGCCGAGCTCTTCGATCTGGGAGCTGAGTGAGAGATTGAGGCTCCCCGATTGAATCCGCTCTTCCATCTCTGGCAGTTCTTTCAGGAGCCGCATTGATTCGATCCTTCTCTGAGCCGAGCCGGGAATTGGGGTTTTCTCCCCTACTTTCTCCTGGATTTTCAGCCCCACCCGCATACGCTCTCACCGATGCCAAAATCCAAGCCGACCGTCCTGCTCGCTCACTCGATTCACAGAGAAGTGATCGCGCGCGAGCTCAAGCCGCACGTGCGGGTGCTGATCGCGAAAGACCGCGCGGATCTCGCGAAGAAGATCGCGCATGCCGATGGCTTGATCACTCGGTTCTTCGACCTGGTCGACGAGGCGCTCCTCCGAAAAGCGCCGAAGCTTCGAGCCATCGGGAACTTCGCCGTGGGATACGACAATATCGACCTGAAAGCCTGCAAGGCGCGCGGCATCCGCCTCACGAACTCGCCGAATGTCCTCACACGCGCGACCGCCGAG
>JAYVOO010000414.1:0-4895 GCA_043757905.1 Oligoflexia bacterium | reverse complement strand
TAGACGACTAGGAACGTGAGCAGGATCCCGATCATGATCGATTCTTTGACGTCATCCACATTTGCATGGATGGCTTTGGAGCCGTCGCGCACGACGACTAGTGAAGGCTTCGACGGATCACTCTGGAGGCCGGCGTTCAAGTTCGCGACCTGTTTCTTGACCGCGTCCACGACATGAATCGTGTTCGATCCGGACTGGCGATAGATCATGAGGAAGATGGATTTCTTTCCGTTCAAGAATCCGCGCGAAGACTCGTCCTTCAACGTGTCCTTGACCTCGCCTACGTCGCTGATCGTGACGGGCACGTCGTTGCCGAGGAAATTGACAATCGTCTTGCCGATCGTCTGAACGTTTCCGAACTCGCCCAGCGTCCGGTAGACGCGGTCGATGTCCTTCTCGCCCACCTTACCCGCAGGAATGTTCTGGCCGGCGGCCGCGATGCGGTTCGAGACCTGAGTGGCCGAGAGATCATGCGCCTTGAGCTTCTCGCGATCGAGATCCACGTGGATCTCGCGCTGGCGGCCGCCGATGATCTCGACAAGCCCGACCTGGCTAACCTGCTCGATCTTGGGCTTGATCACTTTGTCAGCCATGTCAAAGATCTCAGCCGGACCGAGGTTAGCCGTCAGTGAGACGATCATGACCGGCTGGTCTGCGGGGTCAAGCCGCCGGATGGTCGGCTCCTTGGCGTCATCGGGGAGTTTGCGCTTCGCGGAGCCGACACGGTCCCGCACTTGCTGCTCGGCATACTTGATGTCCGTCTCGAGCGTGAACTCGGCGACGACCGTGCTGAAACCCTCAAGATTGGTGGAGCTCAAAGTTTTTATCCCAGGAAGTGTGCTCATCTCCTCTTCGATGACCTTGGAGATCAGCGTCTCCACTTCCTCCGGTCCCGCGCCCCGATACTGAGTCTGCACGAGCACGATTGGGAACGCGATATCCGGGAAGAGATCGACCGGCATCTTCTTGAACGAAAGCCAGCCCAGCACTACGAGAAGAAACGCGAGGCAAGTCACGAACATGGGACGCTTGACGGAAAGATCGGCTAAACTCAAAGGGAACCTCCAAAGGTCTTCATCTGGGCAATCGTCTGTAGAATAGTTGCTTGAGCCTGAAGGTATGCGAGCTGTGAATTCGCGTAATCCTGCTCGAAAGTGAGCACCTGGAAGGTCGTTGAGCGGCCCTTATTGTGGCGGCCCCGTTCATATTCGAGCTTCTCTTTCTGGGAGGCTTGTACGGCGCGGGCGAGCTCGAGGCGGGCTTTCGCGTCGCCGAAGCGCTTAGTGATGTCGTTCCATTGCCGTTCCTGGTCGAAGACCGCTCGCTGGTAGCGAAGCTCCGCGCCCTGCCGGGTTGCAGCGTGGCCCTGGCGCGCGCGCGAGACCGTGCCAAGATCGAGCGGAGCGCTGAATTCCACTCCAATCGAGTTCCAGGGATGCGTCCCACTCCAGGATTCATTGATGCTCGTCGCGGCCTCCTGGTCGCGGCCATTCAAGGAGAGGCTGGCGAAGACGCGCAGATCGGGCGACGCGTCCTCGCTGCCGATCCGGGAGTTGGCTTCTGCGATGCGCTCCTGCTCCTGAGCGGCTTTCACGTCCTCGCGCAGGCCTGATTTCGCGAGCACCTTCATACCGTCGATCAACTCGGGGGTGATGGGAGCGAGTACTTCGCCGACTTGGTCAGCGTCAATCCCACGGATTGTGTTGAATGTCCGGGCCGCGGTTCGCTCACTGTCCTCCGCATTCTGAAAATCGAGGCGCCGGGTACCCACCGCGGCTTCGGCCTGCAGGAGATCCGCGCGATCCGAGAGGCCGATGCCGCTCTTCCGGCGATGCAGGTCCCGCATTTTCTCAAAGCGGCCCAAGCTCTCCTTCTGCACGCGAACGGTCGCGCGTGCGAGCGCGAGGTTCCAATACGCGACTTCCGCTTCCGCCCTGAGCGCCTGCGCCTGATAAGCCTCGACGTGGCTCGTGGCGAGCGCCTGTGCCTCCAGCAATTCCTGGCGGGCGCGGGTCTGCGAGCCAAAGCCGTTCTTCCAAAACGATTGGCTAAGCTCGAGCACGGGACTTGCGGTGAAGAACGAAGGTTGAGAAACGAAGCTCGGATTGGCCCCCGAGATAGTCGTCGACGTGAGATTGTAGGTCAGGCTCGCATCCAACCCGAAGGAGGTGGTTTGCCGTACGCCCAGCGAGTAAACCTGTGCTTCGGTCTTGCGGCCCTGGAAGTCAGGGGAAACCGTCTCGCGCTCGTCGCTCGAATAAACAAACCGGCCGAACGCCCGAGGAGAGAGGAGCAGCCCGCCCTCGCCCGCTCTCAGCTCTGCACCCCGGCTCAGCTCGCGGGACGCCCGCAGGCCGTCGTTCTTACCTTCAACTTGGGTGAGATAGTCCCCGAGCCCCAACCTCTCGCCCGCGCTGGCGGAAACGGCCGCGGCCGCGAGAATCGTGATCAGAGTGCTCCAACGGATTGCAGGGTTCTTCAAGCTTCGCTTCCTCTCGGGTGAGACGGGTTGACAAAAACCCATAAGTAAATGATTATTTACTTAGTTATCAGCCATTCGTAGAGCTTACTCAAGTGAATATTTAATCACTTAGAAGAAAAGGCCCAATTGATCCAGTTTCTGAAGAAACGCGACCGCCAGGCCACGATGCAGAAGTTGCTCGATGCCGCTCTGAAAGTTTTTTCGGAGTGCGGCTTCGACGGAGCCACCACCAAGCGGGTCGCGCGTGAAGCGCAGGTGACTGAGTCCCTGATTGTGCGGTATTTCGGGAGCAAGCGGGGGCTCTTGCTCGCGCTGTTCGAGAACTTCCATTGCCAGCGGGCCGAGTCGGACAAGCTCCCCTACCCTGAAGGAAAGAACCTCGAGGATGAGATCATCCAGTTTCTCGAGCGGCATATGGACGCAACTCTCGTCTCCAAGGAATTCACCCGGATCATCCTGGGCAACGCGAGCGTCGACGAGGCCATGCGGAAAGAGCTCAGCCGCAAAGTCCCGCTCGACTGGCACCCCGTCTTGAAAGAGCGTCTCCGGAGGTATCGCGACAAAGGCGAAATCCCCCGCTCGCTTGAAATCGATGACATCGTGTTCACGCTCGGCTTCCAGACGTTCGCACCGCTCTACGTCGGCCATATGCTCCTGGAGATGCCCGTGGAAGAGATCCGCCGCCGGATCCTGCTCTTCGCGAAAGTCTACGCCTCGGGGCTGCGCGCGCAGGCCAAGGCCGAGAAGTGAATCAGCTGGCCCTGCCGCGGTCGCTGAACACCATCCAAAGCCGCGCGGTCAGTAGAAAAAGAATGCAGCCCAAGAACTGGTGAAGCGCCCCGATCCAGACGGGTACGCCAAGGCAGACGAGCAGGATTCCCGCCCCGTATTGAGTCGCGCTCAGGTGCGAGCAGGCCGCAAGCGCCCGGCGCTCACGCGCTAGAAGCGGCCTACGCCGGAATCTTAGCCAAAGTGCCAGGAGCGAAAGCACGACCCCGGTCCCGAGCACTCGGTGAACAGCCTGAACCGTGGTTGGGTTGCTCAGGAGATTCATCCAGCCCATTTCCGGCCGTACCAGATCGGGGTGGATCCAATGGCCCAGGAAAGTGGGGAACGTGGGATACATATAACCCGCTTTCAGTCCTGCCGTGAGCGCGCCATAAAAAGTCTGGCAGAGCACCGCGCCCGCGATCCAAGGAACGAATCGCGCGATCTTCTGTCCGTCGGGTGTCACTCGCTCCGGACTGCCTTCGCACCTCTCGCCCAACTTCTGATGGATCCAGAGAAGATAGGCCGCGATGAAGAACGCGAGTAGCAGATGGGCAGAGAGCCGGAAATGACTGACGTAGGTCAGCTCGCTCAGCCCGCTCTTCACCATGAACCAACCCATGAAACCCTGTAGGCCGCCCAGAAAAAATCCCGCGATCGCATGCCCTCGAAAGCCCCATGGAATGCGTTTACGCAAGAGGAACCAGACGAGAGGCAGACCGTAAGCGAGCCCAATTAGGCGTCCGAGCAGTCGATGGAGATACTCCCAAAAAAAGATCCACTTGAAGCCCGCCAGGGTCATGTCGCTGTTCAACCGCTCGAATTGGGGGATGCGCTGGTACTTGGCGAATGCGACCTGCCACTCGGCCTCATCGAGCGGCGGAATCACGCCCATGATCGGCTTCCATTCCGTGATCGAAAGCCCGGAGCCCGTAAGTCGGGTGATGCCCCCCACGCTCACCATCAAAACGATGAGCGTGATGACGGTCATCAGCCATTGGCGTACGGCCCGGATGGAGGCGGCTGAATGCGGCTGCTTCATAGCGGGGCGATTACCACAAAAAGGTGGGGACCACCTTTTGAAATGACCAGGCCGGCCTTCAGGGCTGGCCGAGATTAAAAGTGGGGACCACCTTTTTGCGTCAGGAGGCCTTGCGGACGAGATTCTGATGGAGAGTCACGCGATTCCGTCCCTGGGCCTTGGAGGCATAAAGTGCCTCATCGGCGAGTTTCACGACCCCTTCGGAGGTCTCAGCATCACTCGGAAACTCGGCCACGCCGATGCTGACCGTGACCCCGTCCAAGGTCGCAAGGCTTGCGACCGCGAGCCGGATCCGCTCCGCGACGACCTCCGCGCCTTTTCCATCCGTCTCAGGACAAAGCACGACAAATTCTTCTCCGCCGTAGCGGCCCGCGAAATCTACCGTGCGGCAGCTCTGGCGGATCACTTCGGCGATCTCCTTGAGAACCCGATCTCCGGCCTGATGTCCGTGTGTGTCGTTATATTTCTTGAAATGGTCGGCGTCGATGAAGAGCACAGCGTAGTTGGAATGGTAGCGCTCCGAGCGGGCGTGCTCCACAGCGATGCGCTGACGGAAAGTGCGGACATTCTCGAGCTGCGTCAGCTCGTCGGTCGTGGAAAGGA
>JAYVOO010000413.1:0-4898 GCA_043757905.1 Oligoflexia bacterium | reverse complement strand
GCTCTATCCAGCTGAGCTACGAGTCCATTTCTGAGGAAGTGACCTGATTACACGAAAGCTGGATGACGCGCAAGACTGATTCGAAAGGTGGCGGAATGGGGTATCTGGTCGTATAGAAAGGGTAATCTTAAACTAAAACCCTCCGATTGGCTCCTCGACCCGCACTCCTGCCCGGGTTTTAAACGATTTGAGATTCAGGATCACATCCTAAAACCGCCCTTGATCCACATCACCGCGGGCGTCTACGTGAACGACGCCGAGTCTGGGCCACTTCAGAACGCGCACTTGTAGACCTATCTCACGAACCACTCTTTGACGGCCCCGATCGCGCGTGGGGTTCTTGACTTCGGCACTTGGCAATGGATCTTTTATGCCCAGCTCGACGGCCGGCGACCCAAAAGGGTTTTGCTTAAAATTACAGGCCTGCAATCCCAAACGTATTTATTATCTAACTGTCGTTTACCTCTGGTAAGTGTCAGCTTTAGATATTTACTTCGCCAATCTTTTGCACTTAGAATTAGAAGTCACAAGGCTGTCACTCTCTCATGACGAGAGATGATGGCTGGCCCGGTTCGAAGCCCGGCTTAACAGAGACCCAAGGAGGGGTAAGTGAAGAGCAAAACGCAGCATACGCTAGTCGCGGTCTTAGGTATTATCGTTCTGACCGGGATGGCGCCTGCCCAGCCCACTCCGACTCCCAAGCCGACACCAAAGCCTACTGTCGCTCCGACGCCCAACGGTGATTTCGGCAGGGTTCAGCAGTCGATTCTCGCGAATCATCCGGAGATCCCGGCTGCGGCGGTGAACAAAGCCTTCGGCTATCTGTCCTCCCACTCGGTCGCCAACAAGGACTTTGTGACGATCGTCGACTTCAACAAGCCCTCCACCCAGAAGCGCATGTACGTGATTAAAACGAGCGACTCAAGCGTGAACGCGTACCTAGTCGCGCATGGCAAGAACTCGGGCGAAAACTACGCAACGAGCTTCTCGAATTCTTCCGGCTCGAACCAAAGCTCGCTTGGGATCTACGTGACCGGAAACGAGTATCAAGGCGGCCACGGGCGCTCGATGATCCTCAAGGGTAAAGAGTCGACGAACTCGAATGCCGAATCGCGGGCGATCGTCATGCACGGAGCCGATTACGTCTCGCAGGATTACATCGATTCGCAAGGCCGACTCGGACGCTCCTGGGGTTGCCCAGCCGTTGAAATGCGCTACCATGACGAGCTCGTGAAAGAACTTGAGGATGGCAGCGTCTTTCTGATCTATCACAACTGATTAATCCTTTAATTCAAGACACATAGGGCCATAGTTCGGGATGGAGTTACCGCTTGTCACGGGAATGATAACGCGGTATGTCAAGAGCTATGGCCCATCCATTTCCTACCCTCGCTTTCGTACTTTTCACCCTTACCCTAAGTGCCCACGCTGAGTCGTTGCCTTGCTCTGCCGAGTCGCTCCTCGCCGAGCGCGCAGGCTTCGGCGCAGAGACGCGTGGCGGGGATCCCTCGCAAGTCTTTCACGTCACCACTCTGGCGGACTCTGGTCCGGGCTCGCTTCGCGAAGGCCTCTCGAGCGACAAGAGCCAGTGGATCGTCTTCGATGTCTCGGGAACGGTCGAGTTGAAGAAAAAGATTCGGATTAAATCCGACAAAACGGTGGACGGCCGCTCAAGCGACATCTCGATCATCGGTTCGCTTACAATCGACAGCGGCGTGAAGAACGTGATCGTCACCGACCTCACGCTCTCAGATCCGCTTGAAGGCGAAGCGGGTGGCGACGTGATCGGGATCCGCGGGCACGCTGGAAAAACCTTCAAAGACTACGACACGCATGATCTTTGGTTCCACCACCTGGAC
Organism: Oligoflexia bacterium; assembly: GCA_043757905.1. Classification (GTDB taxonomy): domain Bacteria; phylum Bdellovibrionota; class UBA1018; order UBA1018; family UBA1018; genus JAYVOO01. The sequence goes on along the minus strand of JAYVOO010000413.1, from coordinate 3,039 downwards.
GTCTCGCACGGAACCGACGGACTGATCGACAACCGTGGCGGCACGAACATCACAATCTCGTGGTCGCATTTCCATCACCACGCCAAGGCGATGCTCGATGACAACGACACGGACGGCGCCAACACGCCTGAAATGCGGATGACCTACCATCATAATTTCTTCGAAGAGATCACTCGCCGATCGCCGCAGCTCTCTTTCGGCAAAGGCGACTACTACAACAATTACAACTACCACTGGTACGAGTTCGCGGCGGCGAGCCGCCACGGCGCGCAGCTCCTGAGCGAGAACAACATCTACGAGGCTCGCACGGGCACCGTCTGCCTCTGGCCATGCCCGGATCCGAACTCACCCACTCATGACAGCGACTTCTGGGTCTCCAAGAAAGCGCTCGTCAATGATTGGGACACCACTGAAACCGGGAATATCCGGAGTACGGGCGACTGGCTCGAGAACGGCGCTAAGGTAGATGAGCTCCACCCCGACCAGGTTTTCCGCCGCAAAGACTTCTATTCCGCACAGCCGGAGACCGCCGACTCAGGCCTGAAGTCTCGGATCGTGGCGGCCACCGGCCCGCGAAAGACCTCCTGCCAGTAACGACTGCCGAACCCCGCTCGGCATAGCCAGAACTTCAGGGCGCTCCGCCCGTGACAACCAGCTGTCGCGCGGGCTCGGGCGGGCTCAGCACGCCATCGGAGACCGTGCGCACGCGCCACCAGTAATTCCCGGGCAACGCGCCGTGCAGCACATAGAGATTGTCCTTCACCCTTTCCTTGACGAAGGACTTCTTGAAATTCTTGTTCTTCGAGATCTCGATCTCGTATTCGTCGGCGGCCTCAGACTTGCCCCAGGTGACAAGCACGTCCTCAACGCTCAGCTGAGCCTTGTCGCCAAGTCTGGGCGAGGAAAATACGAAGACGAAGGGCCGGATATCCGAGACTGCGAGGAATCCTCCCGGCAGTTCCGAGCTGATGCGGTAATAGAGTTTTCCCGGCAACAGAACGTCGCGCTCGACAACATAGGAGCCGCCCTGCGCGCGCGCCTGCAGCACCTTCGCTGCAGCGGACGAGAAGTCCTTGGAACGTGCGATTTGAACCTGATAATCCCTGCTTCCAGGAAACGGTGTCCAACGCAGCGTGATCGAATACTTATGCTTGGTGGGAGCGCCCTTTTCGGGCGCCACAGGCTCAAGAGTGCGAATCCCCTGGAATTCGGCGTTTACGCTGAAATTACCGCGTGCCGCGGCAGGCGTTCCGTCCGGTGCGTTTTCCCGCTCGATCACCCACTGGTATCTTCCGGGCTGAGTCAGCAGGAGTGGAAGCCTAGCTTCGCCTTTTACAATCGAGATAATTTTTCGCGCGATCTCTCCCGGATTCGCCTGCCCCTGGATCGCTTTCACGCTGAGCAGTACGCGAGGGACTCCGCCAATCTTGAATCGAAGCGTGAGCGGGAGGGCGGCCTTCTTACTTCCCTCCGGAAGTTGAAGCGGCTCATTTAACTCGGAATTCATAAGAGTGACCAGGATCTCGCTTCGCTTGCGTTCGGACGGCGCCACGGGCGGGGCAAGCGCCTTAGGGGCTACGGACGGAAGTCGAGGAGGAGGAAAAATGGGAGGAGGAATGGAAGGGGAAACAAAGGGCGGCGCGGACCGAACCGGAACATCCGTAGGAGCAGGCGCAATTGCAATGGGTGTGAACGGCGAGATGGGAGCTTGCGAGGGCGCGGAAACTTTCTGAGCCTGACCCGTCGGTAGCGCGGCCACGGGGGCGTTTGAGCCGGATTGAACGAGAATTTTCCTATTGACCGCCGTGACGGCGATCTCGCCGGCGACGACCTGCGCCCGCATCGCGCGCGAGACCCCGCCTAGGCTCCAGCTCGCCTCGTCCGTGAGGCGCACAAGCGTGTTTTTCGCAAGATCAAGCCGGCCCTCGCCGTCGAGCAGAACGATGGCTGCGCCGTCGGATCCGGTGAAAATTGTATCGTTATCGTGAACGATCGCTTCGGGCGGCGGGCGCTTGAACTCAACCTCTCCCCGAGAGTGAAGCAAGACGCGTCCCTTCATGTCGCCCATCCGACCGATCGGATGCGTGGTTTTCTCGGAGCCGCTCCCAAAGAGGAGACCTTGCAGCGAAACACCACCGAAATAGAGGTAGGCCGAGCCCGCGAAGACACCGATCGATCCTGCGATCAGCATCGCCTCAAACGAGCTGTATTGACCGAGACGAAGCTTCATGGCGAGTCCACTCCCTCGGTGGGAGCTGAGGGGAGAGCGGGCATCGTCTCTTGACGGGAAGCAGACGCGTTTTGAAGAATGCGAACCGCGACGATCGTCACGTCATCCGTGAGTTCCCGCTTTCCGAGGTGCTTCAGGAAATCGGCTGTCAGATGCTGAATCAAGCGAGAGGGACTCCGTTTCAACTGCGACTGGATCACAGCGCGGGCGTGCCTCTTGCCGTACTGAGTGTCTGTTTCGTCGGCGCTCCCGGGCGTGCCTTCCTGTTCGACCAATCCGTCCGTATAGAGGAAGAGCAGATCCCCTTCGGTCAGAGTGACGGTCTTTTCCTCGTAATCGAAACCATCACGGTCGCCCAACCGCACGCCATTGGCGAGCAGACTCTTGAGCACGAAGCCGTCAGGCGTCTTGCGGAAAAGCCACGGTGGGTTATGTCCCGCGCTCGAAAAACGGAACTCTCCCGTCTCGAAATCCAGTGCGCCCAGGAAGAGCGTCATCATCAAGCCGCCTTGCGAGGCGTCCCGGATCGAGCGATGAGCGAACTGAAGCATCACCTTGGGTGAGATATCGAAGTCCGGGTTGCGCGAGATCAACTCGTGAAGCACGCTGAAGCAGCTGCGTATCGAGGCGGTCAGAAGCGCCGAAGGCAAGCCGTGCCCGGTCGCATCTGCGATGATCACGTAAAAACGTTTTTTGGTTTCGAAAAACCCCCACCAGTCGCCGCCGCACCGGGCGGCCGCTTGATAATAGCTAGCGAGCTCGACATGGGCAGACGAGAATTTCTCTGGCGGGAAAAAGTTGGCCTGCAC
>JAYVOO010000412.1:0-18654 GCA_043757905.1 Oligoflexia bacterium | reverse complement strand
CTTCGGTCAGGACGACGATCCCCTCGGCCGGCCAGCGGAAACCTTCGTGAAGTGAGCCGCTCAGGATCGAGATCAACCCGAACTCAGCTTTGCCGCCTATCCGGCAGACGAAACCCCGCTCCTCGAGTAGGTAGCGAATGCGTTCGCGCTGACTCTGGGTAGCGGCCATCGCGACAACTCGGAAGCGCTGCTGGAGCCACTGCTTGAACTTGGGTTCAAGCTCGCCCAACGATTGGCGTGAGCCGCGGCCGAGATCCGAATTGCCGCGCACGAAGAGCTTGTGCCGCGTCTTGAGGCGGGGCTCTTCTTCGGCTTCCGCGCTCTCGGCTTCGGCCATCGCCTGGTCCATCTCCACGAGATCAAGCCGATCCATGTAGAGCGTGCTCTTGGAGCGGAGAGTGGTTTCGTCTTTCGCGCTCCACGGATAGAGCTCGGCTACGGCCGGCGCAATCACGCCCGAGGTGACGGCGTCCTGTTCAAGCTTTCGCTGCTCTTCAAGAAAGCGGTCCCACTCCTGCTGGCAGGAGAGCTCGTCGTACCAGAGCGCGTGTGCCTCGGGCAGGTACTCCCAAAGCGAGCCGGATTTGGTGTAAACAAAGGGCGCCCAAGCGTCACTGTGCTCAGGGAATATCCCGTCTTGGATCGAAGCCAGGATCGGGTCGCGCACTGCGCGCGTGACACCCATGTCGTCGGCGCGTTGCTTGAGGCGCTCGCGCAGCCCGGGCGCAGTCTCGCGGTTGATCAGGACCTCGCGGGCGGGCGGGATTGAGACGGCATCGAGCGCCGCCTCGGGCACGGTTCGGGTGCGCTGGGAGGCGGCGTCGAACTCACGGATCTTCTCGATCACGTCGCCAAAGAGCTCGACCCGGATCGGATCGTCCCGGTCGGGCGGGTAGATGTCGATGATGTCGCCTCGGACTGCGAAAGTGCCCGGGTCCTCAATTGGGTCGACCCGCAGGTAGCCCACTTCGATGAGCCGCGAGATCAGGGCCTCGCGCGACTCGACACTCTCCTCGCGTTTCAGCTGGAGCACGCTTTTCTTGAAAAGTGCGGAGGGGAGGGTCGCCTGCGCGGCCGCGGCAAGAGTTGTGACGAGGAATAGCGGCTCGCCGGAAGAAAGCGCGCTGAGCGCGGCGACGCGGGCGAGTCGGCTCTTGATGGAAGGGGCGATCGGGCTGTAAGCTGATTGTTCCCAGGTCGGAAATTGGCAGATCACAGGCGTGCGAGCGGCGTCCGTCTGCTCGAGCTGTCGAACGCTCTCGAGATCGGCTGCAAACTCCGCGGCGATGTCGTCGTTCGGGCAGATCACGACCACCGGGCGTCCCGAGTCACTGAATTCCCGGTAGTAGCGGTAAGCGAGCAGTGCGAAAGCCGAAAGTGTGGCCCCGTGCGCGTGCACCGGCTGTCCCAATGCCCGCACGGACTCAAGTACGGTGGAGATTCGGCTCGAACCCTGAGCAACCATCCATTGCAATCTACTTTCCTTGACACGATTTTTCAACTTCAGTAATCTTTTCGCGAGGTTTCCAAATATGCCGAGCGGTGTGCCAAATGGATGGCCAAGTGGCTGGGAAGTCTATTACGTCGTTTTTCTCTCAGCGACGCTCGCACTCGGGCTCCCGCTGAGCGTCGCGCTCCTATCCAAGCTTTTGCGCCTGGGCAAGAATCAGCCGAGGGCTCCGATCCGCGAGAGCTTCGCCTTCGAGCCCGCCGCGCCGGTGCTCGGCAAGCGGATGAACACGCGCTTCTTTCTCGCCGCCAACGCGGCACTGGTCCTGCTGACGCTTGCGCTCATGCTCATTCCCTGCGTCGGCGCGCTTCAGAAGGATGGCACCGGGACCACCGTGCTTCGCGGGCTGATCTCTGTGATCACCATCGCGACGTTTTCCGCGATCGGCTTACTTTATTCCGCCCGCAAGGGCGACCTGAGCTGGCTACGCTCCTTCGAACGGGTCGAGCGCGTCGAGAAGCAGGAGAAACCTTGAAAGCGAAAGTGAGCGGATTCGCCCTGTCCTCCGTCGAGCGAGTCATGAGTTGGGCGCGCTCGCGCTCGCTCTGGTATATCTCGACCGGCTCCGGCTGCTGCGCGGACGAGGTTTTGAATGCCGCCGGCTGCCGCTACGATATTGAGCGCTTCGGCTGCCTACCTCAGGTTGATCCGCGACAGGCCGACCTCCTAATCGTCAACGGCATCGTATCCTACAAGGCCGCGCCCCACCTGCTTGCCCTCTACGACCAGATGCTCTCCCCCAAATACGTAATGGCCATCGGTGCCTGCGCGTGTTCCGGTGGCGCGTTCGGGCCGGAGTCGAGCTATGCCGCGATGGCAGGGGTGGATCGCTTGATTCCTGTCGACGTGTATGTTCCCGGTTGCCCGCCGCGCCCCGAGGCGATCATGGATGGGCTCATCAACCTCCAAAGAAAGATTCATGGAAACGGCAGCGCTGCTCTCCAAACTTAACCAGGTCGCGCCCGGCCTCATCTTCGAGAAGCAGGCCTTCGGCCGCGCGAATCTCATGAGCGTTTGGATCGAGGCAAAGTCCGTGGTGAAGTTCGCGCGCATCGTGTGCGACGAAGCCGCACTTCGAATGACCTGGCTCGAGAACCTTTCGGCGATGCAGCTCGAGGACGCCTTCGTGCTTTCCTATTTCGTGCGCTCGCACAAGACGGACGCCGAACTCGTCTTTCGCGTCTCGATCGCGCCGGACTCTGAGACGGACTGGGTCGATATCGAGTCCGTGGCCGAGGTCTGGCCGATGGCGCGCGAGTTCGAGCTCGAGATCCGCGACCTCTTTGGCGTGCGTTTCGTCGATCCCATAGAAGAACCCGCGGTGAGGGGCCGGACGCTGTTGCCCGAGGGCTGGCGGGGCTTTCCGCTGCGCAAGTCATACATCTTCCCGACCGAAGTGGACGGCGTTCCGCACGCGGCCCGCGAGCGGAACGGGGAAGGGGACGACGCGTGAGCGCATCTGAGTTCCTTCAGACGGACCTGACTCTCTGGGAAATCGGCCCGTATCATCCCTATCTACCGGGGCCACTTCGCCTGGCGCTAACTCTGGACGGCGAGATCATCGTCTCCACTGAGATTGAGGCGGGCTTTCTTCACAAGGGGCTCGAGAAGGCTCTCGAGCGCAAGCTCTGGCAGTCGTCGCTGGCTTATTCCGATCACCTGGATCCGGAGGGCGCGATCTTCTGCGAGCTTGTCGTCTGCCATGCGGTCGAGGAGCTGGCCTACATCACCGCGCCCCCGCGCGCACAAGCGATCCGGATCATCCTCTCGGAGCTCACGCGCATCACCTGCCATCTGGGCTACATCACACGAATTGCCCGGTCGGTTGCGGCGGATACCATGGTTCATTATGTGCTGCGCGACCGAGAGCGCTTGCTCGATCTCTTCGAGCTCCTGACCGGAAGCCGTTTCTCGACTAACTTCCTGCGCTTCGGCGGCGTGCGGGCGGACGTGACGGAAGGCTTCATCGAGCGCGTGCTCGAGTGCTGCGATATGCTGCGCGCGAGACTCAAGGAATACAATGACCTCTTCACGTTCAATCACACTTTCAAGCGGCGCACGACGGGTGTGGGGACGATCAATCTCGAGTGGGTCGAGGACCTGGGGATCTCGGGACCCAACGCGCGGGCCTCGGGTGCGACCTTCGATGCTCGGAAATCCCATCCCTACTCAGGTTACGAATCGGTCGATTTCGCCGTGCCTTCGGGCGGCGGCGGCGATTGCCACGGGCGCTTCTTGCAGCGCCTGCGCGAGATCGCCCAAAGCGTGGAGATCCTGAAACAGGTGACGGAGACGATCCCAGCCGGTGACTTCAGCCGCGGACCCGTCGACAAGACCTTCGCTCCGCCCTCAGGCGAGGCGTATGCGCGAGTCGAAAGCGCCCGCGGGCTCCTTGGCTGCCATGTTGTTTCCGATGGAGGCAGAGCCCCCGCACGCATCCAGTTCAGCCCGCCGTCCCTTTCGCATGTCGCGGTCCTGCCGCGGCTTCTGGAAGGGCTGCCGATGGAGGACCTCCCAGTGCTGCTGGCGAGCTTGGATATCGGAGTCGCGGAGATTGACCGATGAACGGCGCCCCGACCTGGCAGAGCCTGATCGTCGAGCTCTTGAGGCTTCCGTCCGACAGCCCGGCCTGGCTCGTCGCGACCGCCGCTCTCTCGCTCGTGTTCCTCGTGGTGGTGCTGCCTTCGGCGGCGCTCGTAGAATACTTCGACCGGAAGCTCAGCGCTGATTTCCAGGCCCGCGTCGGGCCGAATCGCGCGGGCCCTGCAGGTATCTTGCAACCTGTCGCGGACTTCCTGAAGCTTCTCCAGAAGCAGTCGACCTCGCAATTGCACTGGCGCGAGGCGCTCTGGCTCAGCATCCACACAATGGTGCTTTATTCGACAGTGGCCGTGCTCCCGCTTGGATCGCTCGCACTTCTCGTCGACACCGACATGAGCGCATTCATCCCTTTCTGGGCCGTGCTCGTGCTTGCTCTTGGCACGATGTTCTTCGGATTCAGTCAGTCCAGCGTGCCGGGCTGGCTAGGCGGCATTCGTGTCGCGGCCCAAGCGATGGCGGGGGCTTTTCCAGCACTTGTCGCGCTCCTTTGCGTCGGCATTCGCGCGGGCGGGTTCCGTTGGAGCGAGATCGCGACTTCGCAAGGCTCTTCGCCTCTGCACTGGACGTTAACCGCAAACCCGTTTCAATGCCTGGCTTTCGTCATCTTCACGCTGAGCGGGTTGATCATCCTGGGCATCCCGCCATTCGATGCCGCGCTCTCGACCTCCGACATCCAGGGCGGTGTCGCGAGCCGGCTCTACGGCAGGCGTCTGAGCCTTTTCCGGCTGGGCCGTTTTTACGGCTTCTTCCTTTGGTCCGTGATCTCGGTCGTGCTCTTTCTCGGCGCCTGGGTGCTTCCACCGCAGATCGCGGATGCGCTGAAGGAAAACCAGAGCTGGCAGCTCCTTCAGGTCTGTGAGCTCGTCTGGCTCCTTTCCAAGGCGTTCTTTCTCATGCTTGTCATTGTTTGGGTGGCGCGGGTGAGCCCGCGGGCGCGGGTGGATCAGACGACGGATCTTTCCTGGAAGATCCTGAGCCCGGGGGCCCTTTTCGCGCTTGTTGGCGCGGGTATTTGTGCGGGATGGAGGGCGTTCGGATGAAAGTCTCGGTTTTTGATTCGATGGTCCGCTACACGCGTGACGTCTACGAGCGGGTGCGCTCGGTCTGGGCCTCTTCTATGACCGCTGTTCCTTACCTTTTCAGCACGGGCGAGTTCCGCAAAGAGATCACCGAACAGTATCCCGATCCGATTTCGGCCCGGACCGCCGAGGATCTCCCGCCGCGCACCCGCGGGCTACTCTTCAACGACATCGAGCGATGCACGGGCTGCAAAGAATGCGAGATGTCTTGCCCGACGAAATGCATCCATGTCGAGACCGAGCCGGGCGCGGACGAGAATAAAATCTGGGTTGCGACTTTTGACATCGATTTCTCCAAATGCATCTTCTGCGGCCTATGCACGGAAGTCTGCCAGCCGCAGTCGCTTACGCACACCAAGCAGTACGAGGGCGCAGTCTTCGAGCCGAGCGGGATGGTGGCTCACTTCGGGCGCGGCCAGGTTACTCAGGAGCAACGGGACAAATGGGTGCTTCTGCGGCAGCAGAGTAAAGACGAGGACGCCTTCATATGATCGGTTGGGTCTTCGTGCTAATTACGGCCGTGGCGGCGCTTTTCGCGGCGTTCGCCCCGAGCTTCAAGAGAATGATCCTCTCCCTCTGGGTCGCGGGGCTCGGTGTCGGTGCGTTCTACCTGACGCTCGGCTCGGAATTCCTGGCCATCATCCAGTGGATCGTCTCCACGGTCGTGGCGATGTCGTTTCTGTTCTTCTCGGTGACTTTCGGCGAGACCGATGCGGCCGAGTCCGCGCCTCTGCGCGAGCGCCTGCTGCCGATCGCGTCTGGCGCCTTGGTTGGCGCGGGCTTCGTGGTCATGCTTTCGCTCGGTTATTTCAAGGGCGGCTTCACTGAAGTCCAGCCCAACACGTCGGCGATCGAGCAATCCAAAGATGTCTCAGGCGCCGATCTCCTCGCTATCGGCCGCGTTCTCACGCGCGATCATCTGCTCTCGCTCGAACTTCTCGCCGCCACGCTTTTCGTGGTGCTGGTCGGCGGCCACGTGGTCGCACGGCCGGGTGACTCCGAGGCCGACGCGGAAGAGGACCTTGAAGCGAAAACGAGGGGAGTCCGATGACTTTTCTTTTCGCAGCCCTTCTTGGCGGCATGGGCCTTTTGGCGATCCTCTCGCGGCGGAGCCTCCTGGGTCTGCTAGTCGGGATCCAGCTGCTGATCATGGGCTCCGCCATGGCTTTCGTTCTGGGTGGGATCAGCACCGGTAACCGGAACGCCGGCCATGTTTTCGCGTTTTTCGTCATCTTGAGCGGAGTCGCCCAGCTCGTGACCGGCTACACGCTCTCCATTCGCATGTTCTATCTCAAGCGCGGGATCCGGATGGACCAGCTCCGGGAGATGAAGCGATGACCGCGCAGCTTCAGGCCCAGCTGCTTCTTTTGAGTCTTTTCCTTCTGTTCTTGAGCGGTTTTGGCACGCTGCTGCTGGGAAGCCAGAGGTCCCACGAAACAGGCTCGCGCGCGAATGCGCCCGTTTCCTCAGAAGGCGCGTGGCTCGTCTGGAGCGGCTTCGCGCTCTTCGCGTGCGATCTGCTCCTGAATTGTCGCGAGCTTTTCAGCGAGGGCGTCAAGGCGATCGCCTGGTCACATGCTTGGATGCTGCCGCAGGACCAGCTCGGCGCCGTGACGGCTGGGATCTCGATCGACCCGACTTGCATCATCTTCAGCTTGTTTCTCCTGATCGCGTCTATCCTTTTTCTCGTCGTGCTTCGCCCGAGCGCCGTCATTCACGGCGCCCTCGCGATCGCAGCATCTGGCTCTGCGCTCGGATGGTTCGCGACGACGCCCTGGCTGAACTTCCTTGGGATCGCGATTGCGACCTTAGGCGGCTTCATCGCGCTTTGCTCGGACCGGAACTCCCAAAAGAGCGCGAACCTCGCCGCCCAGTACGCCTGGCAGCGCTACGTGGGTCTGACGCTCGCGGTTCTGGGCGCGGGAGCGATCGCGGGCACGAGAAACGCGCTGATCACGCATGGCTTAGGCGCGGGCGACGATGCCGGAGCGGCCTGGAAACTGGTCTCGAACTCCGAAGTGCTGGGCGGGTGCCTTCTATCGCTTGGCCTGCTCTTCCAGTTCCAGGGTTTTCCGTTGCTGGGCTGGTCGATGTCGCGTTCGGGTCTACGCGTCGCTGAACGGGCGTTCCTGACGATGATTCTGCCCGGTTCAACCGCGCTGAGTTTTCTACTCAAGCTCGAGCCCGCGCTCAGGGGAAGCGAGCTCATTCCATGGCTCGCTTGGTTCGCGGTGGCCTCTGCGGTCTTGACGCTTCTCGCGGGCCTGTTCAATCCTCGGAAAGAGGCGGCACTGCTCGCCTGGATTTCCGCCGGATTCTCACTTTCCATCGCGGCCGCGTTCCGCGCGGGCCCGGGCAGCGGGATCGCGCTCGCAGTGGCGACCGCGCTTCCTGCTTTCGCCCTATCGCTTCTTCTCGAGTCCCCGTCGCGCCACGCAATTGAGCGGATCGCCGCGGTTCTGGCAGCCGGCGCGGGTGCGGGGCTGATTGGGTTCGTCTCGGCGGGCGGCTGGTTCGACTGGATCGCGCACGACAATTTCATCGCGGCCGTCTTTTTCCTGCACAGCATTCTCGGTTGGTCGCTGGCCTGGGAAGGCGTTGTGCGCGCGGGATCGGATCAGGATGCACGCTCGCCCTGGGCGCCGGCACTCTCGGCCATGTTCGTTTCGCTCCTCGCGACGGGGCTGCTCTGGAGCGGGTCACTCTCCGGTGGCCTGATCCGCGGAGAAGGCGACCAGGTCTTCGCGCCTCTTGCTCGTCTGGTATTCAGCCTACCCGACGGCACGGACGTCGCGAGCGTGAACCTAATTTTCGGACTGACTTTTCTGTTGAGTCCGGCGCTCGCAATATGGCTACCGTTCGATCGTATGCGCAATCGGTTTCCTGGCGGGCCTTTCATGGCGCAAGGCTACCAGTTTGACTCCCTTGGGGTCCGCATCGAACACGCACTCGCCGCGCTCGGTCGGATCGCCACCGGGATTTCCGAGGACCGCATTTGGAAGGCCTATCTTCCGAACGGGCTACTCGTTGTCCTGAAGTTCCTAGCGGAGATGGTACAAAAGGCGAGCGAAGGGATCTATCGCGGACTCACCCTCGCGGTTGATCGAGGGGTGGCTGGTCCGACCCGGTTCCTTCAGCTCGTGCAAAGCGGCGACGTCCAGTGGTACCTTTTCTTCGCGATGGGATCAGGATTTCTCCTTTTTCTATATTTCTCAAGAACGTGAGGCCCTTAAGTGGAAAACCGACTGATATCGATCATGATCTTTCTGCCGCTGTTGGGCGCCGTCGCTCAGGCGATGTTCAGCCCGACCCGCGGGAGAGGAGGCCTGAGCCGGACGGTGGCGTTGATCGCGAGCCTGGGCTCGAGCGCCGCGGCCGTTTTCATCTTGGCTTCGCTTCAGTCCAACACCCCGGGCGTACAGCTCGGCGAAACCGTCTCCTGGATTGGCTCCTACTCGATCAACTATGATCTCGGCGTCGATGGGCTGAACGTGCTGCTGCTCCTACTGATCTCGGTCGTCTTCCCGATCCTCATCGCCCAGGAATGGAACCGCAAGCCGGGCGTGCGCGGAATTCACGGTCTCTTTCTCCTTCTTCAGACGGCGTTGCTTGGCGCAGTCTGCGCGCAAGACATGTTCTTGCAGTTCTTCTTCTGGTCGTTGAGCGCGATCCCGCTTTATTTTCTGATCGGGATCTGGGGTAGCGAGCACCGCGAGCGCGCGGCACTTCACACGTTCGTCTCAAGCTCGATCGGAAACGCGCTGCTCTTCGCGGCGCTTGTCTTGATCTATTACTCTGCCGACCCGCACTCTTTCTCTCTCAGGGAGCTGGCGGGCGGAAAGCTCGAGGGCAAGACGTTCGAGATCCTGGGCATGCAGTGCTCGGTGCCGGTGACGGCGTTCCTACTGATCGCAGGCGGGCTCGCTCTCCGGGTTCCGATTTGGCCCTTCAACGGCTGGTTCACCCAAGTCGCGGTCGAGGCCCCGTCTTCCGTCTTCGTAGCGCTGAGTGCTGCTATTGTGCCCGTCGGCATCTACATCTTCCTGAAGCTGACCTACTCGCTTTTTCCCGGCACTATCGCGGCCCACTCGTCCCCGATCATGATTGTTGGGATGGTGAATCTCATGCTGGGGGCACTCTGTGCGCTCGCTCAAAGGAATTTGAAGCTCTTGCCCTCCTTCATCTGTCTGAGCGAGGTGGGCTTCATCCTAGTCGGCGCGGGTTCGCTCTCAAGTCCGGGGTTGGTAGGCGCGTTTTACCAGCAGCTCGTATTGGGCCTCGGAGTCGCGGGTTTCGGCCTGATGGCTGGCCTCCTAACCGAGCGGGCAGGGGCTTCGAACACGGATGCGCCGGCGTTCGGCGGAATTATCACGCGCGCGCCGATCATGGCGATGGTCTGCGGAATGATGATTGCGTCCCTACTCGGGCTTCCCGGCGCGGGCGGCTTCGTCAGCCACGCGCTCATGGTGCTCGGAAGCTACTCGATTTTCCCGGTTGCGGTACTTCTTGCGGGTCTTGCGGTGGCGATCAGCACGTATACTCTCTTCACGATGTACCGCAGGGTCTTCTTCGGAAAGGAAGGCGAGGCGGCGGCAAGCTTCTCCGACCTGAGTCTCCGCGAGAAGGCCTACCTCCTGCCGTTGGTTGCGGCGCTTCTCTTCTGTGGCGTCTATCCAATGCCGCTGCTTGAGATCGTCCGGCCCACGGTCCTCAGTCTCCTCGCGACAGTAAAGGCACCCTAGAAAATGTCCGACTTCCTTCAGATCATGCCGGAGATCTTCATCGCCTTGACGCTGGCCTTCGTCGTGCTCGGCGAGCTGACCTACCACGGCGAGCAGATGCGCCTGATCTCTGCGACCGCAGTGACGGGGCTCGCGGGAGCGTTCGTTCAGACGCTCGTCGCCCGCCACACGGGCAACGCGCATGCGTTCGGCCAAGCGCTCGCGGTCGACGGGCTCTCGTTCTTCTTCCGGCTCTTCTTCATCTTAATGGCGGTTTTCGCAGTCTTGATTGCCTCGTTCGGCACCGAGATCTCGAAAGGCCGCCGCTCGGAGTATTTCGCACTGATTCTGGGAGCGACCTTGGCGCTCTGCCTGGCCTCTTCGTCGACAGACCTTGTGCTCTCGTTCCTGGCTTTGCAGCTCGCGAACCTCGTCTCGGGCTTTCTGGCGGGTTACGGTCGCCGCTCTCCGCGCTCGACTGAAGCCGGCATCAAGTTTCTGGTTTTCTCGGCCGTCTCGGGCGCGCTGATGCTCTTTGGCTTGGCGCTCCTTTTCACGCATACGCAATCGATGAACATCTCGGAGATCCACCAAAACCTGCTTTCGCATCCGCTGCCCCACGTGACCGCGCTCGTAGTCTTCCTGCTCGTGCTCTTGCCCCTCCTTTTCCAGGTGGGCGCGTTCCCGATGTATCTCTGGGCACCGGATGTGATTGAGGGCGCCCCGTCTCCGGCTGCCGCCGTCATCGTGGTCGGTACGAGAGCCGCCGGGTTCGTCATTGCTCTTCGTTTTCTAATGTCCGTTTTCGGCCAGCCAGCGCTCGCGATAGGCGAGTGGCAGGTGTTGGGCAGCCTCCACTGGCCGGACATCGTCGCAGCGGTCGCGGGCCTCAGCATGATTTGCGGAGGCTTTCTTGCGACAGGCCAAAAAAGCGCTAAGCGCATGATCGGTTGCCTCATGGTGGCGACGAGCGGCCAGCTCCTGCTCGGGGTTCTGGTATTGGATATCCAAGGAGTTGCGGCAGTACTCTATAGCCTTTTCGTCGATCTTTTCTCGGTGATGGGAATCTTTTTCGTGCTCGGGCTCTTTTATGACGAGCTGCAGTCAGACCAGCTCGCCTCATTCCGCGGATGTTTAAGACGCGCCGTCCCGGAAAGTATTTGCCTCGTCATTTTTCTGCTCACATTCGTCGGCCTCCCTCCCACGCCTGGGTTTCTCGGAAAGTTCGCTCTGATTGAGGTTGCCGTCCGTCATGGTCGCCCCGTTCTCGGAGCCGCGGCCATTGCATCGATGGCGCTCAGCTTGTTCGCGGTGGCCCGTCTTTTCTACAGCCTCATGGACCCGGTTGCCGAGAAATCCGGAACCCAGGTGTTGTCGATCCAACCTTCAGAGCGCGCGCTCGCCCGCCGAGTCCCGATGCGAATCGTGCTCGCACTTCTTATCGCGCCGGTTCTGCTCATGAGCTTGTTTTCCGAGCACGTGATGGCCTGGGCCGGAAAGTCGCTCTCCTTGATTTTGTGGTAGAAGCATCTCGCTCGATTAGGCTATAACTTGGTGCGATGGCGTATATCCCAGTACTTCTGCTGATGCTTGTCGGGATGGGCGTGGGAACGGCAGTTCTGTTCCTCACGCAGCTCCTTGGACCACGTCTGCCGAACCGCAGAAAAAACGAACCGTTCGAGTGCGGAGTGCCTCCCGTCGGCGATGCCAAACATCGCTTCTCGGTCCGCTTCTATCTCGTTGCGATTCTTTTCCTGCTGTTTGACGTCGAGGCGATTTTCTTTTTTCCTTGGGCAGTGGTCTTTAAGAAGTATCTGGCCGTGAACAACTTCATCCTTTTCGAGATGGGCTCGTTCGTTGCGGTTTTGTTGGTGGGCTATATCTACGTTTTGCGCAAAGGCGCCCTCGAGTGGGAGTAATCAGTCATGGGTAAAGACGGATCGGCGGAATTTTTCACCACGCGCCTCGATACGATCATCAACTGGGGCCGCAAGAACTCGCTCTGGCCTCTGCCGTTCGGGACGAGCTGCTGCGGCATTGAGATGATGGCAAGCCTTTGTTCGGATTACGACATGTCTCGCTTCGGCGCGGAAGTCGTGCGCTTCTCGCCCCGGCAAAGCGATCTGATCATCGTCGCCGGCATCATTAATCTCAAGATGGCTCCTGTGCTCAAGACGGTCTACGACCAGATGGCCGACCCCAAGTTCGTGATGTCGTTCGGTGCGTGTGCATCGTCGGGCGGGATCTTCAATGTTTACAGCGTACTTCAAGGCATCGACACGATGATCCCGGTGGACGTGTACGTGCCGGGTTGCCCGCCCGCACCCGAAGGCGTGATTCACGCGCTGATGCGGCTGCAGGAACGGGTCGCTCGCGGCGAGACGAATTCGCAACGCCGGATCCGCGGGCTGCCCGCGGTTCCCGCACTCCTATAGGAACGAACCCTGATGGACGCAAGGACACCGATACCCAGCAACGGCGGCGATTGGAACATCCGGTTCGGCGACGCTTGGAAGGCGCAAGTCGAACAGGTTCGCCAGAAGTTCGGCGAAGCAATCGAGGAAGTGCGCATGCCTGGCGACTATCCGACAGACGTGCCGATCCTTTTTGTTCGCCGGGACTCAATCCTCGAAGTGATCGCGTTTCTGAAGACTGAGCCTGGCTTCGAGTACGGCTTTCTCTCCGACATCACCGCGACCGACGAGGAGATCGATCCCCGCTTCGAAGTCGTCTATAACCTCTTCTCGCACACGAAGAAGAACCGCATCCGCATCAAAGCGCGCGTTCCCGAGGACGTCGAGATCCAGACGATCACGACCCTTTGGAAGGGAGCGAACTGGGCTGAGCGTGAAGTGTTCGACATGTTCGGCATCAAGTTCCGCGGGCATCCGGACCTGCGCCGCATCCTGATGGACGAACGCTGGGTGGGCTATCCGCTTCGAAAAGATTATCCCTTAAGGGGCTACCAGATTTTCACCGAGCCCGAGCCGATCGACCCAAAACTCCTAGACTAAAGGCGAGAGGCAATTCGATGTCCTTAGACAAATCCTCTATTCAACAGACGCTGCCGAGCGGAATTGATATTCAAACCGACCACGACCCCGATGATCTGTGGGGTGACTCGCGAGTCATCGTCAACATCGGCCCGACACATCCGGCAATGCATGGCGCGCTTCGCATGGCCGCGAAATTGAACGGCGAGACGATCGAGAAGTCGTACTGCGAATTTGGCTACACCCACCGCGCGAAAGAGAAGCTGGGCGAGAATCGCACGTACCACCAGTTCGTCGTGTATACCGACCGCCTGAACTACTGCTCGTCCATCCTGAACAACGTGGTGTACGCCATGTCGGTCGAGAAGCTGATGGGTATCGAGGTGCCCGAGCGCTGCCAATGGATCCGCATGATCTGCTGCGAGCTCGCCAGGGTCATGGACCATCTCATCTGCGTCGGTATCAATGCCGTCGACTTGGGCGCGTTCACTTACTTTCTGTACGGCTTTCATCAGCGCGAGGAGGCCTACACGCTCATCGAGAAGCTTTGCGGCGCGCGCCTGACGACCTCTTACACGCGCATCGGCGGTCTCATGCACGACGCGCCCGAGGGCTTCGAGAAGGAGCTCAAGGACTGGGTCAACCGCACGCGTAAGACGATCGCCGAGATGGACAAGCTCCTGACGACGAACAAGATCTGGAAACAACGCACGATCGGCATCGGCACGTTCACGAAAGAGCAGTGCATGCAGTACAGCTACTCGGGTCCCGTCGCCCGCGCGGCCGGCATCGACATTGACCTTCGGCGCGACCAGCCCTCGATGTTCTACAAGAAGGTCGAATTCGACGTGCCGATCTGCCAGAACGGCGACGTCTACGACCGCTACCTCGTGCGCATCAACGAGATCCAACAGTCGCTCAACATTCTTTCGCAATGCGCGGACAAGATCAAAAAGGGGCCGATCTGGGCTGAAGACAAGCGCACACGCATTCCCGACAAAGACGTCGTCTACAATACGATGGAAGGCATGATCTACCATTTCAAGTACTTCATGACCGGTTTCGATGTGCCAGTGGGCGAAGCGTACACGCAATTCGAGGCGACGAACGGCGAGATGGGCTTTTACATCTCCTCCAAGGGCGCCCCGCGCGCGCATCGCATGCGCATCCGCGGGCCGTCGGTCTGGCATTTCCAGGGGCTTTCCGAAATGGTTCAGGGCGAGAAGATCGCTGACCTGGTTTCCGCCCTGGGGAGCATCAACATCATCGCCGGCGAGCTGGATCGCTAATTATGAGCAAGAATCTTCTTAATCCGAAATTCTACGAAGAGATGGGCAAACTCGAGCGTTTCTATCCCACGAAGGTCGCGCTCCTTTTGCCTGCCTTGCACGCCGCCCAGGAGCAGACGGGCTGGCTCCCCCCTGAGATTCTCGAGGAGGTTGCCGAGTACATCGGTATCCACCCCGCGCAGGCGCGCGAAGTGGCGTCGTTCTATACGATGTACAATCTGAAGCCCGTCGGAAAGTACCACCTCAAGATCTGTACGAACGTCGCTTGCGCGCTCCGGGGCGCAGAAGGGCTCGTCGAGCACTGTGAGTCGAAGCTCGACATCAAATGCGGCGAGACCACTCGCGACAAGCGTTTCACGCTGATGGAAGAAGAATGCCTGGGCGCTTGCGGGACCGCTCCTGCCATGATGCTGAACGACGATTATCACGAGAACCTGGACGCAGCTAAACTCGACCAGATCCTAGGGAGGCTCGAGTAGCCATGGCGACCGAAACTCTCTACAAGCAGCACTTTCACGAAGAGGCGAAGAGCCTCGAATACTTTCTAAAGAAGATGAACGGATACCAGGCCGCAAAGAAGGCACTCGGGATGGTGCCTGATGACATCACGGCCGAAGTGAAGAAGTCGAATCTCCGTGGCCGAGGCGGCGCCGGCTTTCCGACGGGCATGAAGTGGGGCTTCATCCCGAAGACCTCGCCCAAGCCCAAGTACATGGTCTGCAATGCCGACGAGAGCGAACCCGGAACCTTCAAGGACCGGGATATCATGCGCTATACGCCCCATCTCTTGATCGAGGGAATGGTCATCGGCGCGTACGCGATCGGCTCGCATATGGGATATATCTACATTCGCGGCGAATACACGCGCGAGGCGAAGATCCTGACCGCGGCTATCGAAGAAGCTTACAAGAACGGGTATCTCGGAAAGGGCATCCTGGGCACGAGCTTCGACTTCGATCTCGTCGTCCACCGCGGCGCGGGCGCTTATATCTGCGGCGAAGAAACCGGCTTGCTCAACTCACTCGAAGGCAAGCGCGGAGAGCCGCGCGTGAAGCCTCCGTTTCCGGCCATCGCGGGCGCGTTTGGCGGCCCGACGGTTGTCAACAACGTCGAGACCCTAACCAATATCCCGTTCATCGTGAACAACGGAGGCGACTGGTTCGCCAAGCTCGGCAAGCTCGAGAAGTCTGGCGGCACGCGCCTGATTTCAATTTCGGGCCACGTGAAGAACCCGGGCGTCTACGAGATCGCCGCGGGCGAGATGACCGTCCGCCAGCTGATCTATGATGTCGCGGGCGGCATCCTGGGCGACAAGAAGTTGAAGGCAGTCATTCCCGGCGGCTCCTCCGCGCCGGTATTGACCGCCGACGAGATCGACGTGATCTACGACATTGAGCCGCTGATGAAGATTGGCACGATGATGGGCTCGGCCGCTCTCATGGTCGTGTCCGAGGATTACGACATCATCCGCCTCATCAAGCGCATCACGAAATTCTATGCGCATGAATCCTGTGGCCAGTGCACCCCGTGCCGCGAAGGCTGCAAATGGATGGAAGACGTGCTCGAGCGCATCGAGGAAGGTCATGGCCGCGAGCAGGATCTGCCGCTGCTTCTCGACATCGCGGACAATATCGCGGGCAAGACGCTTTGCGCGCTGGGCGACGCGGCCGCGGGCCCGGTCATCAGTTTCGTGAAGAAATTCCGAGCCGACTTCGAGGCTCGCATCAAACAGGGCGGAAGCAAACATGCCTAAATGTACAATCGACGGGCGCGAGATTGAATTCACGCCCGGCCAGAACCTGATCGAGGTCGCGAAGAAAGGCGGGATCGATATCCCCCTGTACTGTTACCACCCGGGCCTCTCGGTCGTCGCCCAGTGCCGGATGTGCGCGGTCGAGATCGAGAAGATGCCGAAGCTTCAGACGGCCTGCTCCACGGCGGCGGTCGACGGCATGGTCGTCAAGACCAAGTCCGAGAAGACGGTGGCGAACCAGAAGTCGGTGACTGAGTTCCTGCTCATCAATCACCCGCTTGATTGTCCCGTTTGCGACAAGTCCGGAGAATGCGATCTCCAGGATCAGTCGTTTCAGTACGGAGACCCCTACTCGCGCTATACCGAAGAGCGCCGCACCTATATGGACCTGGACATGGGACCGGTCATCAAGAAGAACATGAACCGCTGCATTCACTGCACGCGCTGCATCCGCTTGGGTACCGAGATCACGGGCATCCACGAGATGGTCGCCGTCCAGCGCGGCAACAACACCGAGATCACCACGATCGACGGGCGCCCGCTCGAGACAGATTACGCCGGCAACTACGCCGACGTTTGCCCGACGGGCTCGTTGACCCTGAAAGACTTTCGCTTCAAGAAGCGCGCGTGGTTCCTGAAAAAGACTCCATCCATCTGCGAAGGGTGCTCGCGCGGCTGCAATATTGAGCTTCATCAAGACGCGAACGTCCTTTACCGGACGCTCCCGCGCGAGAACATGGAAATCAACAAGTACTGGCTCTGCGACGAGGGCCGCTTCAATTTCCATTACGTGCACGACAAGACGCGGTTACTTGAGCCAGCGGTCGGCGAAGGTCGTGCGCTTCATTCTTCCGACTGGGGCCATGCGATCGACCAAGCCAAGGCCAAGCTCAAGGGCAAGAAAGTCGCCGTTCTCGTGGGCTCTGATCTCACGCAGGAAGAGGCGAAGCTCCTTCAAGATTTCGTGCCGAAGAACCTGTCCGGCGCGCCGATCTTCCACTTCGGCACCCCAGGCATCCGCTCGGCCGCCGTCGACGCTCCCGCTGACAAGATCCTCAAGCGCAAGAGCAAGACCTCGAACCTTCACGGCCTCGAGAAGCTCGGCATCGCCGGGTTCTCGGAGCTTCCCGCGGGCACCCAGACCGTGCTCGTTTTCCGGGGCGGCCGCGCGCAGCTTCCGGAGTTCAAGGGCGTTGACGTCATCGGCATCGGCGTCTTCAACAAGCCTCAGGTCGAGACCTACGCCGCGATCCTGCCAGGCACGACGTTCGCGGAGAAGAGTGGCACCATCGTCAACTTTGAGGGCCGCGAGCAGAAGCTGAAGCGCGCCATCGTGCCCCCCGGCCAGTGCAAGATGTTGCCGGAGATCCTGATGATGTGGGCAAACCGCCAGTCAACCCAGGCCGCGCAGCCCGCGGCTACAGCGATGTAACGAGGAACGATCAAGATGGATCTTCTAGGCTGGGGAATCATGGTAGGGAAGGCGGCGTTCATCGTCGCACTCTTGCTTCAGATCGTTCCGATGATGGTCTGGGTCGAGCGCCGGGGCTCCGCCCTCATGCAGAACCGGCTGGGACCGAATCGCGTGGGACCGCTCGGGCTTTTCCAGTCGCTCGCCGACACGGTGAAGTTCTTTTGGAAAGAAGACCAGCCGCCCGGCCACGTCATCCGCTTCTATTACATCATCGCGCCAGCGATCTCCGTCATCCCGGCCTTCATGACCTGCGCGGTGCTCCCGTTCGCGAGCAATCTCGCGCTCAGCGACCGGACGATCAATTTTCAGATCGCCGACCTGAACGTCGGCCTCCTTTATATCCTTTCAGTCGCGTCGCTCGGCGTCTACGGCATCATCATGGCGGGCTGGGCCTCGAACAATAAGTACGCGCTCCTGGGCTCGCTCCGCAGCTCTTCGCAGATGATCAGCTACGAGCTTTCGATGGGCCTCTCGATCATCGGGATCGTCATGGCCTTTTCAAGCGTGCATCTGCAGGACATCGCGGTCGGATCAGGCCAGGTGCTCCTGCACCTCGGCCCGATCACGGTTCCGAAGTGGGGGATCTTCATTCAGCCCCTGGGTTTCCTGATCTTCCTGACGGCTGCGTTTGCCGAAACGAACCGCCTGCCCTTCGATCTTCCTGAAGGGGAAAGCGAGCTCGTTGCCGGTTACCATCTCGAGTACGGCGCCATGCGCTTCGCGCTCTTCATGATGGCCGAATACCTGAACATGCTGACGGCTTCGGGCCTGATCGCGACCCTCTACTTTGGGGGCTGGCAGCTCCTGCCCGGCATGCAGTGGGCGCTCGACTCGTTGGGTCTCTCCGGCCTCACGCACGAGTGGATGCGGATCGTTTTCGAATTCACCGCCTTCAGCGCGAAGGTCGGGTTCTTCATGTGGTTCTTCGTCTGGGTCCGCTGGACCCTTCCGCGCTTCCGCTATGACCAGCTCATGGACTTGGGCTGGAAGGTCATGCTGCCGCTGTCGCTGGCCAATATCCTCATCACCGGCGTGATGATTTACTACGGGTGGTTCTAAGGCATGCTCATCAAACCGAAGCACAAGCTGTCGCAGGAAATCTACTTCATCGAGATCTTCAAGGGTCTTGTCATCACGATGAAGAACATGCTCTTCGCCAAGAAGGTCACGATGCAGTACCCCGAGGAGCGGCGCAAGTACTCGACCCGCTACCGCGGCATGCACTACATCAAGG
>JAYVOO010000411.1:0-4934 GCA_043757905.1 Oligoflexia bacterium | reverse complement strand
GACATCAACGGAAAGCCCATGATTCAGAGGGTTTACGAGCGCGTTCGCGCAGCTCAGGGGATCTCCCGCACGATCGTCGCGACCGACGATGAGCGGATCATCACGGTCGTTGAAGGTTTTGGCGGCGAAGCCATCCTCACGTCACCCGAGCTAGCAAGCGGCACGGATAGGGTAGGAGCCGTGGCGAAGCAAGTCAAAGGCGAGATTTTCGTGAATATCCAGGGTGATGAACCGCTCATGGACGTTCATGCCATCGAAGGAGCGGTTCGCCTCGTCGAAGAAGGTCAGTGCGGGATCGGCACTGCGATGACGCCGCTGCTGTCCGAAGCCGAACTTCAAGATCTGAGCGTCGTCAAAGTGGTCGTCGATCGGGCAGGGCGCGCGCTTTATTTCTCTCGGTATCCGATTCCATACAGTCGCGGCGAGAAGCCAAGCTCTGGCGAGGCTTACATCTGCCAGCGTCACGTTGGCCTCTACGCGTACTCACGCGCCGTTCTGGAACAGTTTCAAGCGCTGCCTGTTTCGCCGCTTGAGCGCGGCGAAATGCTCGAGCAGCTGCGAGCGCTCGAAAACGGCATCACGATCGGCGTCGCGCAGGCAAACTTCATCTCAATCGGAGTGGACACTGCCGAAGATCTTGAAAAGGTTAGACGAATTCTTGTATGAGGGAACCCAATGGCTAAGCAGAAAAAGTTCATTTTTGTGACCGGCGGAGTCCTCTCGTCCATTGGGAAGGGCATCTCGGCCGCCTCGATCGGTATGCTCATGGAGCAGCGGGGCATCAAGGTCACGATGATCAAGATGGACCCTTACTTGAACGTGGATCCGGGCACGATGAGCCCGTTCCAGCACGGCGAAGTGTTCGTGCTCGACGACGGCGCTGAGACCGATCTCGACCTCGGCCATTACTCGCGCTTCGTCCAGAACGCCCATTTCACGCGCAAAAACTCTTTCACCACGGGCCGTATCTACGACACCGTTATCCGCAGGGAGCGCGCGGGCGGTTATCTCGGCAAGACCGTCCAAGTCATTCCGCATATCACCGACGAGATCAAGCGCCACATCCTGGAGGCTGCTGACGATTCCGATCTCGCGATCGTCGAAGTCGGCGGGACGGTCGGCGACATCGAGAGCCTGCCCTTTCTCGAGGCCATCCGCCAGATGAAGGTCGAACACGGCGGCGAGAACGTGATGTTCGTGCACCTCACGCTCGTTCCATACATCCAGGCAGCTGGTGAGCTGAAGACCAAGCCTACCCAGCACAGCGTGAAGGAACTCCGCGAGATCGGCATTCAACCCGACGTACTCCTTTGTCGTTCGGATCGCCCGCTTCCCAAGGAAGTGAAGGACAAGATCGGCCTGTTTTGCAATCTGCCGGGCGACTGGGTCTTTAGCGCGCTCGACGTGAAAAGCATCTATGAAGTGCCGCTGAATTACCACGAGGAGGGGCTCGACGAGAAGATCGCCGAGAAGCTCCACATTTGGACGGGCCGGCCCGATCTCTCGAAGTGGAAGGCAATGGTCGCTAAGATCCGCGAGCCCAAGGGCGAAGTCACGATCGGCATCGTCGGCAAATACACGGACTGGCACGACAGCTACAAGTCGCTCTCGGAAGCGCTCATCCACGGCGGAGTCTCCAACGACGTGCGCGTGAACATGGTCTACGTCGACTCGCAGGAACTCGAAAAGGGTAATTTGGACGTGTTGAAGGCCGCGGACGGGATTCTCGTTCCGGGCGGCTTTGGCGAGCGGGGCATTGAAGGCATGATCAAGGCGGCGGAGCACGCGCGCACGCAGAGTGTCCCTTATTTCGGCATTTGCCTGGGAATGCAGGTCGCTGTCATCGAATACGCGCGCGATGTCTGCGGAATGAAGTCGGCTAACTCGTCCGAGTTCAAGCCCAACGGAAAAGAAAACGTCATCGACGTGATGGAGTCCCAGAAGGGCGTCGTCGCGGGCACGGCCGACCTCGGCGGCACGATGAGACTCGGCGCCTATCCCTGCCAGATCATCGCGAGATTCCAGGGCAAGGCCACCAAGGCTTTTGCCGCTTACGGCAAGGAGCTGATCTCCGAGCGCCATCGCCACCGCTTCGAAGTGTCCAACGCGTTTCGCGCGAAACTCGAGGAAAAAGGCCTTCTTGTCTGCGGCAAGAACGTGAATCCAGAAACGAAGCTCGACCTTGTCGAGATGGTCGAGATTCCCGGCCATCCGTGGTTCCTGGGCTGCCAGTTCCACCCGGAGCTTCTGAGCAAGCCGCTTATGCCCCATCCGCTCTTCCACAGCTTCATCAAGGCCGCGAAAGAGTCCGGCAAGGGTGAGCAGCCTCGGCTCAAGGGAATCTCGTGAACGACCGCATGCTCCTGATCGCCGGCCCTTGCGTGATCGAGGACGACGCCCTCGTCCTCGAAGTCGCCGAGGAGTTGAAGCGCCAATGCGAGGGGTTACCCGTTGATCTCTATTTCAAGGCGTCCTTCGACAAGGCCAACCGCAGCTCGATCGAAGGCTTTCGCGGACCTGGCATGAAGGAAGGGCTGAAGACTCTCGCTCGCGTGAAGGAAAAGACCGGCCTCAGGCTTCTGACCGATTTCCACACGCCGGAGCAGGCCGAGCCCGTGGCCGAGATCGTCGACTTCCTGCAGATTCCCGCCTTCTTGTGCCGTCAGACGGACATGATTCTCGCCGGCGCGCAGGCCGCGCTCAGCCACGGCTGCAAGCTCAACGTAAAAAAAGGCCAGTTTCTCGCGCCCTGGGACGCGAAAAACATCGTCGACAAGGTTCGCGAGGTCGAGCGCCTTCCGGGGTCCAAGGCGCCCGTCTCGAAAGACTGGTTCTGGCTCACCGAGCGCGGCGTGACCCATGGCTACAACACGCTCGTCGTGGACATGATCTCATTTCAGCAGATGCAGCGCTTCGGCGTGCCCATCGTCTACGACGCCACTCATTCGATCCAGGTTCCTGGCGGCGGCGCGGGCGGCAAGTCGACCGGCGGAAAACGCGAGTATCTTGAGGTTCTCGCGCGCTCGGCGATGGCCGCGGGCGCGAACGGGCTCTTCATGGAATGCCATCCGCGGCCGGCCGAGGCCAAGAGCGACGGACCCAACGCGTTCTACCTCGAGCATGTCGGCACCTTCATCAAACAATTGCTCGAAATCCGCAAGCTGGTCGGCTCGATGCCGAAGCTTCTGCCTGAAGCGCAGGGCTAAACGCTTTCTGGTCGTGCTCGGGCTCGGGCTCGCGTTCAGCGCGTGTTCGACTCCGCAGCCCCGCGCCACAAGCGACGAAAAGCGAGAGTCAAAGCCCGAGCAAGAGCTCGAGGGAAACGCATCGTGGTACGGTAGCCGTTTTCAGGGAAGGAAGACCTCGAGCGGTGAGCGATTCGACGCGGAGAAGCTGACTGCGGCCCATCGCAACCTTCCGTTCGGCACTCGGGTCCGAGTGACTCGGATCCAGAACGGAAAGTCCGTGGTGGTGCGCGTGAACGACCGTGGTCCGGCCGACAAGAACCGGCTGATCGATCTCTCAAGGAGCGCGGCTCGTGCGCTCGGTTTCATCCAGCAAGGGATGGCTCGGGTGCGAATCGAAGTGCTTTCGGCTGAGGACTAGCCGGTTAGTTGATGAACTTACAGTGGAACACGGTGGGCTTGAGCTTCGTGTCGCCCGTGCCAGTGTCGTAGCGGCTTTTTCCGTAGTCGACCCCGTCGCACTGGCCGCCGTGGCGGAGGCAATAGCTGTCGCAGGTGTCGCTGATATGCGCACACGAGAGACAGAGGAAGATCGTCGAGAGAAAGGCGAACAGGCTGAGAGCTGCGAATTTACTTTTCATGATCCGAGTTCCTAAAAGTTGAGAGTGGCGCTGAAGGTGTGCAAGGTAGCGGAAACTGGGCTAGTTGCCCGGGAAAACGCATAATCGAGAGAGACCCAAGGGAAGAAGACTCCGAACCCGCCGGCATAACCGTCGCAAGGCCGAGCGAGCGCCGCGACGGTCGCACCATCGAAAGTTCCCGCGCGGAGGAAGTAATACTCCAGGAACGGGATCTCGATGCCCGCCTCATAGCCCCAGGCGGAGCGCGCGAGATGTGGATCGAAGAATACGGTGAAAAGCGATGCGACGTTCGTGCGTGTGCCGAAAACGAGTTCCCGGGGCATGCCGTCGTCGACAAGAGTGCCGAAGGCGTTGTCGAAGGTCAGAGATGCGCGAAACCAATCCGTCGCGATGGCGGTCGCGGCGACCGTGAGCTCGGGTGTGAGTTTCTCTGGGTCGCGTCCGGGCTGGAAGAGCTTCAGGCCAGCGCCGAGGGCCACGCGCTCGATCAGTTCTCGCGCCAGGGAGAAATGCATGAAGGTTCCGTCGCTTCGGCGGGCGTAGCCCGCGCCGGCCTGAATCGGCATTTCATTCAGGCTCGCGATCCCAGCCACGGTCATGGCGTTGGCGACCCCTTCCGGGGGCAGGACGTATTGCCCGCTGATCGCCAGGCCCCGCATCAGCGCGAGTGCGGACGGGTTAAGATAGATCGCGTCGGTGTAGAATGGCCCGGCGTGGCCCGCCCCGCCGAGCGCAGCGGTGCGCGCCGACTGGGAGTCCGATCCGAACGCGGGCAAAGGGAGGGATGCCAACAGGATCGGGAAGGCGAGTAGTAATGCATTGAAGAGAGAGACGAACTGGAAAAGCATCAGTCCATGAGTTTAGCAGGGCGTGGCCCCAACGATCCATTTAGAAATCGTGTGTCAAAAACCAAACGTTCAAGCTGCTTTCAGGCGGCAGACCGCCTCGCCGCTCTCGAAGGCCACGCCGTAGAGCCGGATATCGCCTGAAATGCCGCGCACCTCATGGTGGCCATAATCGGTGAAATACGAGCGCAGATCCTCGGGAAGCGACTCCCAGATCTCCTGGCTTACGACCAAGCCGACCTCGAGTGTCTTACAGAAGGATT
>JAYVOO010000410.1:0-4950 GCA_043757905.1 Oligoflexia bacterium | reverse complement strand
TGTCCTCAAGCCAGCTCCAGTCGCGATCCTCGAGCTTTTCAACCATCTGGAATCCATCGATAGTCCGAGAGAGCGTAAAGCTGTAGCGCGACCAACGCTGGCTCCAGTTCGTGCCGGTCTCTCCTACTCGTGTTGCCGAGTCCTGGTCTCCCGCTACGCTCACGACAGATTTTCCGAACAAGTCCATCGCTCCGTCAAAAAGTCCGATCCCATCAGAAGAGCTATTGGCCCAGATTCGCTTCAGCAAGATCCGTTGACCCTGGCCCGAGTCACCCCAGTGAACTGAAAAGCCGGTTTTGTTCAGACTTGAACTCGATTGGCCATCACATTGCGTGGAAACGACCTCGTAATCTCCGAGGAAAGCCTCCCACGGATTGGCGACGGGCGCCGCTGAAGGCATTTGTTGTGCAAGTAAATGGTCGCCGTACTTTAGGGCAAGGAGGTAATTCTCCTGTTCCGAGAAATAATCGGCGAGCAGGGTCAACTGTGCTTTCAGTTCTTCGCGATTGTGGATCCTGCTCATCTGCTCCGCCGCATAAATATTTTGCTGGTCGGAAATCGACGTTCCGCGACGCTCCAAGTACCGCTGAAAGGAGATGATCTCGTCGTTGAGGAAGACTTGCTGGTATTCGTCCTTCCAAATGACGCTCGCACTGTCCGGCGCGTCTCCCATGCCGTACCAAAAGGCCATCAGCCAACGGGCCGTCTGAACTTCATAAAAGTCCTTTTGCTTTCGATCATGAACCGAAAACGGCATTTGCAGGAGTTTTCGATCGAAAGCAGACAGCGCGTCGTGGGCTTGGCCCATCTGCTCGGCAATCTGTGCGGCCGTGAACGAATCAAAATTCCATCCGAGATGACGCACTTTCGTATGGACCGCCTCAACAGCGAGCCAGCTCTCATCGACCAGCTTCTCCGCCGTGTCATCATGAGTGCCTTTAAGCCAGTACGCAGAGGACTTCTGAAAATCAACGGCCTCCGCCTCGTCAGCTCCCAGGAGATGGCTGAGCTCGTGAAGGATGAGCGCTTCTGTTTCGATACGCGCTCGCTCCTCGATCAGTTTCGGGGCGATCCGAAAGGCGCTGATGCAAATGGCGCCGGGGGCACTGGCATGGATGCTTCCATCCACCTCGACCTGATTGCCGTCCAAGCAGGGCGCGGTCAGACGCAGCTCTATGTCGGTTTTCTCAATCATGTCCGAAAGCGTGACCTCGCCGGCGAATAGTTTGGCTTCGACTGCTGAGCCAGTGGTCAAGCTATAGGCCCATGCCCGGTACTTCGCGAAGAGACGGAGCTCTTGCTTTGCGTTATGAATGATCTCGACAATGGCGCCCGTATCTACGGGGTCGGCGGGTAGTGTGCCTCCCCCTCCTCCATCCACCCCACCCGCAAAAGCTGGGACGGGCGCACTTGCTAATAACAGCGCGACTGCAGTCAAACTCATCCAGCTTACATTCATTCGATTACCTAAATACATGGATCTCTCCCTCGCTTATTCCAGAAGATGGGAGCGTACGTCTCGCACCCGGTTCATATTTTAGAAGCGCGCTTCCACCTAGGAAATACGACTAAAGTGCATGGGAGAGTAGATAAACGTACTAAAAAGTAACTGAATATTTATACTTTTTGTATACGACCTAATCTTTTCGAACTATATCCGCCTCATGGACCAATCCGTTTTCGAGTACGAAAGCTATAAAACCTACCTCCTAGATCGCATCAAAACCTCTCCCAGCGCTGGCCGAGGGCTGCGGCGCCGCATGGCGGAGGCCATGAACTGTCAGGTCGCTTATGTATCCCATATCCTGGCGGGCGATCGACATCTGAGCCCGGAGCAGGCGGAAGCTCTGACCCGCTTTTTCGCTCTGCGAGCCGACGAGGCGGAGTTCTTCGTGCTCTTGGTCGAGCACAACCGCGCGGGAACTCGCGAGCTTGGCGCCTTCCTCCAAAGACAGCTGCAGAAGCGTCGAGAGGAGTTCCAACACTTGAAGAATCGTGTCTCGCTTCGCGGAAAAATCGCGGTTGAGGATCAAACGACTTATTACAGCAGCTGGCATTTCCAGGCCGTGCGCATGCTCCTGACAATCCCTCAATTCAAGAGTGCGACTGCGATCGCGGAGCGGCTGCGTTTGCCCATTGAGCGGGTGACGGAAATTCTCACGTTCTTCCTTGAGAAGGGCCTAGCTTGTGAAACCACTAGCGGCTACGAAACGGTCGAGGCCGATATCCACCTTGGCAACGATTCTCCTTTGATCAACAAGCTTCACAGTAATTGGCGCATTCAGACTCTGCAGAGCCTGGACCGGAAGAACTCGGATGACCTTCATTACTCGGGCGCGGTGACGCTCGCCCATGGGGATTTCCAGAAGGTCAGAGAAGTCTGGATGAAAGCGATCTTGGCGAGCCATAAGCTAGTGCGCGCCTCGAAAGAGCAGCGCCTCTGTGTTCTTGCTGCAGATTTTTACGAGCTTTGATGCTCCTACGGGCTCGATTTCTTCGCTACTTGATGTTTAAGATGCACCGTGTTATCTGATTCGCTATGAAAACTACCATCCAAACCGCTGCCATTCTCCTCGTTTCAACCCTTGGATTCGCCCGTCTTTCGCACGCCGACTACAACTTGGCCAACAACGGTAAGGAAATCGTTTGCCACGGCGAAGGCGACGCATACATCGTTCTGAACGCGAAGAGGACGAAGTTCACAAGCACCGAGGCGGGCAAGCGCCACACGTTCAAGATCAACTCGGTCGAAGGCGACGGCGACACTTCGGTGGTTTATGTAAGCCAAGGCGCCGCTCTCGCGCTCGACGACCAAGGCGACAAGTTCTTCAAGGGCGACGACCAGTACGGCCTCGATCTGTCCTGCAAGTAAGCGCCATCTTGGTTCTTTCGCGCCAAACTGGTATGCTCGGCGCCTCTTATGGCAACCGACAAAAAAAGCGCGCCCCTTTATTCTCCAGTTAAATCTGACATTCAGCTACCTGCGCAAGAGCAGGAGATCCTGGCCCTCTGGGACCAGCTCGGAGTTTTCCAGAAAACGCTCGACCCTAGGCGGGACGGCGCGGACGCGACCAAGACCTATAGCTTCTACGACGGCCCTCCATTCGCGACAGGCCTTCCGCACTATGGTCACATCCTGGCCGGCGTCCTGAAGGACATCGTGCCGCGCTATTGGACGATGAAGGGTTACACGGTTCCCCGTCGTTTCGGATGGGACTGCCACGGCCTGCCGGTCGAGTACGAGATCAACAAGACGTATAAGATCGATAGCCGCAAGGACATCCTCGCGATGGGTGTCGACAAGTACAATGCCGCCTGCCGCGGCATCGTCGAGCGCTACTCCGAAGAATGGAAGAAGACGGTTCGCCGGGTCGGCCGCTGGGTCGACATGGAGAACCCTTACTTCACGATGGACGTGAGCTTCATGCAAAGCGTCTGGTGGGTCTTCCAGGAACTTCACAAAAAGGGCCTCGTTTACGAGGGCTACAAGGTCGTACCCTACTCGGTGGGCATCTCCACGCCGCTATCGAACTTCGAGGCCAACCAGAACTACAAGATGGTGCAGGATCCGGCGATCACGATCACGTTTCCGATCCTCGGGGACGACGGCGCGCAAACGGGCGTCTCGCTCCTTGCATGGACGACCACCCCATGGACGCTTCCCTCGAACCTGGCCGCGGCCGTTCACCGCGACACCGACTACGTGAAGGTCCGCGAAAGGTCTTCTGGCCATACTTACGTTCTCGCCGAAGCGCTCCTCGCCTCCGTCTTCAAGAAACCGGCCGATGAAGTCGAAGTTCTCGAGACCTTAAAAGGCGAGAAGCTCATCGGGCTCCGCTACACGCCTTTGTTCCCCTATTTCGCCGGTCTCGCCGGTCCCGGCAAGGATGGCAAGAAGGGTGGAGCGTTCCGCGTGATCCACTCCGATCACGTCACCACTGAAAGCGGCACGGGCATCGTGCACATGGCTCCTGCCTTCGGCGAGGAGGATTATTTCGCCTGCGCGAAGGAAGGCCTTCCAATCGTCAATCCAGTGGATGATGACGGCATGTTCACCGCGGAAGTTCCCGATTACCAGGGCCGTCGCGTCAAGGAAGCCGACAAAGATATCATTGTCGCTTTGAAAAAAGCCGGGCGCCTCTTCAAGCAGGACACGCTCGAGCACAGCTACCCGTTCTGCTACCGCTCCGACACGCCGTTGATCTACCGTGCGGTCTCGAGCTGGTTCGTCGCCGTCGAGAAAATCAAGGACCGCCTAGTCGAACAGAACAAGACGACCGAATGGGTGCCGGACCACCTACGCGACGGTCGCTTTGGAAATTGGCTGGAGAACGCCCGCGACTGGGCCGTCTCGCGAAACCGCTTTTGGGGAACGCCGATTCCGATCTGGCGGAACCCGGAGGGCGAGCTGATCTGCATCGGCTCGAAAGAGGAGCTAGAAAAGCTCTCCGGACAAAAGATCTCGGATCTCCACATCGATAGCGTCGACAAGGTCTCGATCCCCTCGCCCACCGGTAAAAGCCCGCTCAAACGCGTCGACGGCGTGCTCGACTGCTGGTTTGAATCCGGCTCCATGCCCTACGCGCAGTGGGGATATCCGCACTCCAATCAAGAGGCGTTCAAGGCCACCTTTCCTGCGGACTTCATCGCAGAGGGTCTCGATCAGACGCGCGGCTGGTTTTATACGCTCATGGTAATCGGCACCGCGCTCTTTGATCAGGCACCCTTCCGCCACGTCGTCGTCAACGGGCTGGTGCTCGCTGAAGACGGCCGCAAGATGTCCAAGAGCTTGAAGAACTATCCCGATCCGATGGAAGTGCTCGACAAGCACGGAGCCGATGCGCTCAGGCTTTATTTGATCGACTCTCCTGTCGTGAAGGCGCAAGAGCTCAAATTCTCAGAGGCCGGAGTCAAAGAGGTCGTCCGGAAGATTCTGCTTCGGTGGTGGAA
>JAYVOO010000409.1:0-4957 GCA_043757905.1 Oligoflexia bacterium | reverse complement strand
ATGCGCCCCAGAAGTTGTTTGGCACGGATGGCATTCGGGGCCGCGCCAACGAATTTCCCATGACTGGCGAGATTGCCATGGCAGTCGGTCGCGCGGTCGCGCATGTACTGCATCAGCAGGCGCCGAGCGAGAAGCGGCTGAAACCGCTCGAGTCCGCAAAGCCCGTTCGACGCGCCAAAATCGTGATCGGGAAGGATACGAGGCTCTCCGGCTACATGATCGAGCAGGCGATCACCTCGGGCATCTGCTCCATGGGCGCAGACGTGATTCTAATCGGGCCACTGCCGACTCCGGGCGTCGCCTTCGTCACCCAGAGTATGCGGGCCGACGCGGGCATCATGATCTCGGCTTCTCATAATCCCTACGAAGACAACGGCATCAAGATTTTCTCGGCCGATGGCTACAAGCTTCCAGACGCGATGGAAGCTGAGATCGAGCGCCTCGTCTTCTCGAAGGAACTCGATGCCGAAAGGCCCACCGGTGAACTCGTCGGCAAGGCTTTTCGCATCGACGATATCCACGGGCGCTACCTCGTGTTCCTGAAAGCACTCTTTCCAAAGCATCTGGATCTGCTTGGCATGCGCATCGCGCTCGATTGCGCTAACGGAGCGGCCTATAAAGTCGCGCCCCTCGTCTTTGAGGAGCTCGGCGCCGAAGTCATCAAGAGCGGAGTTAGCCCGAACGGCCTGAACATCAACGACAAATGCGGCGCGCTTCACCCGGAAGCCATTGCTGCTGCAACGCTCAAGGACAGGGCCGACATTGGAATCTCGCTCGACGGCGACGGCGACCGGTGCATCTTGTCGGATGAAAACGGTGAAATCGTGGACGGCGACCAGATCATCGGCCTTTGCGCTATCCAGATGGCTGAAGACGGACTGCTTCGCGGCAAGACGGTGGTCACGACCCCCATGTCCAATGTTGGGCTCGAGCTTTCGCTCAAAGAGCATGGCATCGCTATGGTGCGCGCGCAGGTGGGAGACCGCTATGTTGTCGAGAGCATGCGTAAGAATGGCTACAACCTGGGCGGCGAGCAGTCGGGCCATGTCATCTTCCTCGACCAGTCGACGACGGGTGACGGCGTGGTCGCGGCGCTTCGCGTGCTCGAAGCCATGCGGCGGACCAAAAAGCCGCTCTCCGAGTTGAAAAAAGCGATCAAGCTCTATCCTCAAGTCAGGAACGACGTGAAGGTCGCCCGCAAGGAGCCTTTCGAGAATCACGCCGAGATCCGGAGACACATTACCGCGGCTGAGACCGCGCTGAAGGACAAGGGGCGCGTCTTCGTGCGCTATTCCGGAACTGAGGCGCTCGCGCGCGTGATGGTCGAGGGAGAGAACGCGGAGCAGATCCGAGCGCTCTCGCTCGCGATCGCGGCCAGCATCCAGAAGGTGCTCGGATGAGTCTCCCCAAGCTCGGCGTCAATATCGACCATATCGCCACTCTCCGCCAGCTCCGCGGGACTCCTTATCCGGATCTCCTGGAGGCGGCCCAGATCTGCGAACAGGCGGGGGCGCACCAGATCACCGTGCACCTGCGTGAAGATCGCCGCCATATCCAGGACGAAGACGTGAAGAGGCTTCGGGCGTCGCTCAAAGTTCCACTGAATCTCGAAATGGCGGTTTCGCCCGGGATCCTCAAGTTCGCGACCAGAATCGGGCCCGACTGGGCTTGTCTAGTTCCCGAAAAACGCGCGGAGGTCACGACCGAGGGCGGCCTCGCCGTCGAGAAAAACAAGCGCAAGGTCGCAACCACGATCCAGAAGCTGAAGAAGGCGGGGATCAAGGTCAGCCTATTCATCGAGCCCGATCCGAAGGCCGTGAAGCTCAGCCACGAATTGGGCGCCGACGCCGTCGAACTGCACACCGGGCAGTTCTGCATGGCGACCCAAGGCGCGCTGGGCGCCCGTTCCGCCAAGCGATTGCCAAAGGAACTGGAGCGCATCCGCCGCTCTGCCATCATGGGACGGAAGCTCGGCATCAAAGTTCACGCCGGCCATGGATTCGACTTCGAGAACGTGCGCACGGTCGCGGCGCTTGAAGACGAGCGCGGAGAAGCCCTGATCGCTGAATACAATATCGGCCACGCGATCGTCTGCCGGGCCGCGATCGTGGGCCTGGGGCGCGCGGTTCGCGAGATGCTGGCATCGATCCTTGCCCCTTAGGAGATCAATCATGTCCGATACGAAATCTGCGAACCCACCTCCCGGAAACCCCATGCGAATCACGACGAGCGCGGAGATGCGCGAGCTCGACCGAATCGCCGATCAGGAATACGGCCTGGACGCGGCCATCTTGATGGAGAACGCGGGCCGCGCCGCGACCCAGCTGCTCCTCGAGAAGTATCCCCATGCCGGGCGCACCAACGAGATTCTGGTATTCGCGGGCAAAGGCAACAACGCGGGTGACGCCTTTGTCGTCGCGCGCCGGCTTCTCTGCCTCGAGCGCAAGATCCGCGTCTTTCACCTCGACACCGAGAGCGGCTACAAGGGGGCCTCGCTCAAGAACTTCAAGATCCTGAAGAACATGAAGACCAAGCTCATGCACTTGGAGGCTGCGGGTGATCTCCAGTCATTCTTCAGCCAGTCGCCGGGGCCTTTCACGATCATTGATGGGATTTTGGGCACCGGCCTGAAGGGCGACCTCTCCGGGATTTTCTACGACATCGTCGAGATGATCAATGGGATCAAATCGCAGGAAGTGATCTCGCTCGACATCCCCTCGGGTGTGAGCGGCGACACGGGCGCGATCCACGGCACCTCCATCCAGGCCACGCTCACGATCTCGTTCGGCTTCCCGAAGCTCGGGCATTTTCTTCCGCCGGGCGCCGCGCGCCGAGGCGAGCTCTTCAATGTCGACATCTCGCTGCCTCCGAAGTTCAAGAAGGCGGGAGACAAGTACCTGCTGTTGAAGAACCCGCTCTCCGCACTCATCGCCGAGCGCGACCGCTACGGGCACAAGAACTCCTTCGGGCATACCTTGCTCGTAGGTGGGAGCCCCGGCAGGGTCGGCGCGATCACGATGGCCGCGCGCGCCTGTCACCGCATGGGCACAGGCCTCGTCACCGCGGCGACGTGGGACGACAGTTTCGAGATGCTGGGTCTCAAACTCCCGAGCGAGACGATGTCGGTGCCGCTCCGAGTGAGCGGGGCTGATTTCGACAGTTACGAGAAGATGTTGAAGGAGTACTCCAGCGTCGTGATTGGACCGGGCCTGGGCAAGCGCCCCGAAGGCAAGGCGGTCTTGGAAGCGCTCCTGACCCGTTACGACGGACCGGTCGTCATCGACGCCGACGCGCTCAATCTCATCGCCGATCACAAGATGCATGAGTTCCTCGTGAAGCGCCGGGCGCCGATCGTACTCACGCCTCATCCGGGTGAGATGGCTCGCCTTCTGGGAATTCCTAAGGAGCAGGTTACGCGCGACCCCGTCGCGGCGACCCGGCTCGCGGTCGAGCGCACCCACGCGATTGTAGTCCTGAAAGGCGCAGCGACATTGATTGCCTCACCTGAAGACGTGCTCTATCTCAACCATTATCCAAACGACGGGATGGCGACCGCCGGAAGCGGCGACGTGCTTGCCGGCATGATCGGTGGCCTAGTAGGCCAGGGGATGGAGGCTTTCCAGGCGACTCTCCTGGGAGTTTACCTGCACAGCCTCGCGGGCGATTTCGCCGCTCAGCACTTTGGCCATCGCAGCATGACGGCGCCAGATATCGTGGAGAACATCAGCCATGCCTTCAAGGAAATCAAGCACCCGGCGGAAGCCGTTCCGCCTGTGGAAGGACGCACAAAGCTGCTCTGAGGAGAGCTTGAACGCCCTCGCGGTCAAGCTGGCTGGGGAGCTCGGCCCGCGCGATCGCGTGCTGCTCGAAGGGGAGCTGGGCGCAGGCAAGACCACTTTCGCGCGCGCTATGCTGCTCGCGTTGGGCGTCGTGCAGCCGCCGGAAGGAAGCCCGACCTTCGCCATCGCGCACGAGTACATGGCTCCTGGCGGGGCTGTGGCTCACCTGGATCTCTACCGAATCAAGAGCGAGCTAGAGCTTGAGGACGCGGGCATCCATCACTACTTCTGGGAGCGCGAGATCCGCGTGCTCTGCGAATGGACGTCGCTCTGGCTCGGGCTCTGGACCGCGCTCACGGAGAGCGAAGCGGGTGCGCCGGCCGGAGTGCACACGTGGATCGTTCGCTTGAGCATGGCCGAGGCCCCCAACACGCGGAACGTCGAGATCCGCTTACGCTGATTTCTTGACGGCTTTGCCAGTGATGAGGGTGTCGATCAGGATTGCGATCTCATCCTGGATGCTTTGCCGGCTCAAGAGCGCGAGCATGCCGTCGGTTGAATCCTTCGAACCGATCCGCACGAGCGTGAGGATGTCGGAAGGGGCGACTCCGAAGGCGGAGCGAAGGAAAGTCTTGGGACTCGGAGTGGGCGAGGGGATCCCTGCCGACGGCGCTTCCAGCTCGAGGCTGACGGAGGCGAAAAACTCGTCCCAGAGTTTCTGGAACTGTACCGGGTCCCACCGCAAGCCATTCCAGACGGCGAGCTGTTGGCGGGTGCCGAAAGCGGTGCGGGCGAGAAAGATCGGCGGAAGCTTCCGGTTGAAAGGCGCCCGCTGGTCAGCCTGAAGGTAGAGAGCGGACGTCAGGCCATGCTTCAAGAGATGCATGAGGGCTCGCTCGTAAGGTTCTTTTCCTTGCTTCAGAGAGTCGGGCGTCCAGAAGGAGAGCTGCGGGCGGCTCGCTCGGCGATTCGGCACGTTGGCCTGGGCTGCCAATTTAAGTTTTCCGTCGGCCCCGGTGGATTTTTGAGGCTGAGCGGGCGGTCGGGGGATGTAGGCATTGGTTTTCAGTTGATTGCTTTCGATCTGAAAGTCTTGCCCGGCCTGAGTATTACCAGCTAGAGTGATGTCGTTTTTGTTCTGATTGCTCACGGGAGGCTTTGCTTTTTGGGTCAAAGGC
>JAYVOO010000408.1:0-4971 GCA_043757905.1 Oligoflexia bacterium | reverse complement strand
ATTTCGACGGCTCTGAAGCTAAGAAGGACATTCAGCGGATGATCTCTATCCTAAAAACAGAGATGGACACCGGCCTCGCCCTCGGCAAGGCCGACGCGAAGCTGGTCATCGAGAAAGCCGCGCTCGAGGCGAACTTCCCTTACCAGCGCGATGGCAAGGAAACCTCGGCGAACAGCACCGATCTCTTTCGCGTGAACCTCCTGGATCTGCTGACCACGCCTCGGGCCAAGCCTATTCACACCACGGACGTCGCCGCTCCTAAGCCCCCTGCGCCACTCAAGGATGATTCCGGTTCGACGGGCCCGTCCCTGATCACGGATACAACGACGAACGGCTTGCAAAACCTAGAAGACGTTTCAGTCCTGGCCGGAACCTGACTCCCAGTAGCTCCAGACGTCCTGCGGACGCTCGGCCAGAAAGCTCGCGCCCGCGGCGAGCATCTCTTTCCGGCTGCTCATCTGATCCCAGAGGCACGCCACACCCGGCATCCCGGCGCGGCTGGCGGCCAGCATGTCCATGGGTGAGTCCCCGACATAGCAGCACTCTTCGGGCTTGAGCTCCATGCGCGAGATCGCGAGCAGGATTCCCTCGGGTGCGGGCTTCGATGCGCCGACGTGGTCGTGGGCGACCACCGTGACGAAGCGGTCAAGGAGCCCGTGGTGATTCAAGATCGTTTCAGTCGTCTCCCAGGCGCGGCCCGTGACGATAGAGACGGCGACGCCCGCTGACTTCAGCTTCTCCAGGAGCTCGGCCGCCCCTGCATGCAAGGGGACGCGAGAGAGGTTCTCCTCCAGATGGGCGCGGGCCATGGCGGTCGCGACCTCGGCATTTTCATTTCCCACGATCCGAGCCAGGATCTGGCCTTCTCCCGGTCCGAAGAAGCTCATGATCTCCTTGCCCGTGTGCACCCGCCCGCCGAAGTGGGTGATGCCCAGGTTAAAGGCGTCAAAGGTCACTTTTAGGGAGTCGACCAGGGTGCCGTCGAGGTCGAAGACTATACCCTTGGGTTTGCGGTGGGGGTGATGGGACATAGGCTGCTTTTGACCAATCGAGTGTTTATCGGTAAGGTGCGAGTCTATGTTGCTCTCACACGTCTCTCCCCAATTCAAGTCGCGCCGGGATGCCCTGATGAAGTTGCATCCGAACGCCGTTTTTATCTTCCCCTCCGGAGAGGAAGTGCTGCGCAACCCGGACGTCCATTTCCCTTTCCGCCAGGAGAGCAACTACTACTACCTGAGCGCCTTCGAGGAGCCGGAAAGCTTCCTCGTGCTCGGCCAGGGCAAGATGTTCCTCTTTGTCCGACACCGCGATCCAGAAAAAGAGATGTGGGAAGGCGAGCGCTACGGAGTCGAGGGTGCGAAGAACATCTTCGGCGCCGACGAGGCCTTCACGATCGACCAGTTCGACTCGAAGATGCCCGAAATTCTCAAGTCGAGCGACCAGGTCTTCTACCGCCTCGGTATGAGCGAGGCGACCGACCGCCGCGTGCTGGGCGCAATCGAAGTGCATCGCCGCAGCCTCGGCCGCAGCGGCAAAGCGCTCCCGCCGCTTTCGGATCCGAACGAAGTCATCGGCGAGATGCGCCTCTTTAAGTCGCCCGAGGAAATTGCGGACCTGCGCAAGGCCTGCCAGATCACCGCGCTCGCGCACAAGACCGTGATGAAAGAGATCAAGCCCGGGATGAACGAGTTCGAGGCCGAGGCGCTCGTCGATTACGTCCTGCGGAAAAACGGCTGCCAGCGTGTCGGCTACGGCTCGATCGTGGCCGGCGGCAAGAACGCCACCTGCCTGCATTACCGCCTGAACAATGAGGCGCTCAAGG
The DNA here is from genome assembly GCA_043757905.1 of Oligoflexia bacterium. Taxonomy (GTDB): domain Bacteria; phylum Bdellovibrionota; class UBA1018; order UBA1018; family UBA1018; genus JAYVOO01. Next base: position 3,149 of record JAYVOO010000408.1, on the reverse strand, counting down.
ACAACGAGCTGCTTCTGATCGACGCGGGCGGCGAGTACAACTATTATACTTCGGACATCACCCGCACTTTCCCGATCGGCAAGCGTTTCACGGCACCCCAGGCAAAGCTTTACGACCTCGTGCTGAAGTCGCAGAAAGCGGGCATTGAGCTCGCTCGGCCGGGCAATACGCTGCCGCAGATTCACAAGCGCTGCACTGAGATCCTGATCGAGGGCATGCTTTCCCTTGGGCTGATGACCGGCAAGACGGAGGAAATCTTGAAGTCGAACGCGTTCAAGCGCTTCTATCCGCACGGTACGGGCCATTGGCTCGGCATGGACGTGCATGATGTCGGCCTCTACACGCGAAACGGGGAGCCACGGCCTCTTGAGCCCGGCATGTCCTTCACGGTCGAACCCGGATTTTACGTTCAGCCGGGAGACAAAGATGCGCCCGCGGAGTTTCGCAATATCGGCATTCGCATCGAGGACGACGTGGTCATCACGGCGACCGGCTGCGAAGTCCTGACCCGCGACGCCCCGAAAGAGCGCGAGGAGCTTGAAGCCCTGAAAGCCTGAGTATTACCCATGAGCATTACCCTCGGCCCGTTTCAGCTTGAGCATCCGTTTATCATCGCGCCCATGGCCGGCATCACGAACTCGCCCTTTCGCCGGCTCATGCGGCGGATGAAAAGCTCGATGGTGATCTCAGAGCTCGTCTCCGCCAACGGCATCGAGTATTTGGGAGAGAAGACGCTCGACCTGCTCCGGTTCCATGAAGAGGAGCGCACCGTTGGCTTGCAGATCTTCGGCGAGCACCCCGAGCTGCTCTGCAAGGCCGCCCAGTATGTCGAAAAGCTCGGCGCCGACTTCGTCGACCTGAACTTGGGTTGTCCCGTGCCTAAAGTCGTGAAGAGGGGAGCGGGCTCCGCGATGTGCCGCAATCCTTCCGAGCTGAACAAGACGCTCACGGCGATGGTGAAGGCGGTCAAGATCCCGGTCACTATCAAGATCCGCACGGGCTGGGACGAAACCTCGAAGAACGCGCTTGAAGTCGTCCAAGCTGCCGCCGATGCAGGTGTGCCCTGGGTCGCAATTCACGGGCGCACGCGCGCGCAAGGCTATAGCGGGCTGGCGGACTGGGACCTGATCGGAAACGTAAAAGCCAAGTCGCCGATAGCGATCATCGGCAACGGCGACATCACCACGCCCGAAGTTGCGGTCGAGAAAATGCGGACGTACGGCGTCGATGCCGTCCTGATCGGCCGCGGCGCGCTCCGCAATCCTTTCATCTTCGAGCAAGCTGTCGCGCTCTGGAACGGCGGCACTTACGTACATCCGACCGCGGACCGTTACGTTTCGATGCTCGATGAGCAGCGTAAGATGCTGCACGAGACTTACAATCCCCGCTCCGCGATGATCCAGTCCCGGAAATTCCTGGCCTGGTATTCAGCGGGCTTCCCTGGTTGTCACGAATACCGTTCGAAGGTCTTTTCGATCACAGAGCCTGAGCTGCTCTGGGAAGAGACGCTCAGATTCTTTGAAAAGAGCGCGCGCGAGCGCGATCTGCGCTTCATGGCTCAGCCATTTCTCATGGGCGGGCACGGCTAAGACGTCTTGCGCGCGAGCTGGATCCGCTGTCCCGCGACCTGGAGAAAGTAAGTATCCTCGTCCTCCTCAAGATTCTTCAGGATGTCGAAGTAGGCGGCGTGCAGGAACTTCGCATCTTCGCTCCCCTCTTTCACGCGGCAGGCGAGCCTGCCGGGGCGGTAGGAAAGTGTGTCGGGAGCCAGGCGTTCGCGGGTTTCGTCGTTCAACAAAAGGTCGGCGCCGCCGTCCGGATGCATGTCGACCCGCGAGACGAAGTAGGCGGTGTCCTCAACCTGAATGAGCTTGGTCTCGCGCCCGATGTAGAGCCGGTAGCCGTCCGCGTCCTTCTTCAGACTTCGGGCGAAGAGCTTGCGGGTCGGTTCATGCGTGATCTCATCGCCGTCGGCCAGCCAGACGCCGTTCCGGGAGAGCACAATCACCTCGTTATCCACGAAGAAGGGAGCGTTTTCTGTCGGGGCACCGAAGATTCCGGAAGATGTCATGGGTAGGGCCATACCTCAGGGGGTCTTCAACAACTATTCCATTCCACTGGCCTTGCTTCCGCTGAGCCTCCGAGAGTAGTCTAGCGTAATGACTGGGCGGTCCATTAAAATCGGGGTTTTTGATTCCGGCGTAGGCGGAATCACCGTTCTCACAGAGCTGCGCAATCAGTTTCCCAAAGCCGACTACGTCTATCTGGGTGATACCGCTCATGTTCCCTACGGCAACAAGAGCGAGACGCAGATCCAGAAGCTCTCCGTCGATTGCGCCGAGCAGCTCAAGTCGCTCGGAGTGGATGTCATGCTGGTGGCCTGCAATAGCGCTTCGAGCATGGCGCTCGACGAAATTCGCGAAGTGATGGGTGAGGTGCCCGTGCTCGGCATGGTTGAGCCGGGAGTCAACGCCGTCCTGGAAGCGATCGGCTCGCGAAACGGGGTTCCGGTCCTGATTCTCGCGACGCGGGCTACGGTCCAGAGCGGCGTCTATGCCCGAATCCTCCGCCAGCGAGGCGCGCACGAGATTCATGAGCAAGCCTGCCCGCTCCTGGTCCCGATGATCGAGGAAGGTTGGATCGATCATCCGATCCTCCATCAGACGATCGCGGCCTACGTCGCGCCCTATCTGCGCATGCCTTCGGGCGTAGCGCTCCTGGGTTGCACGCATTATCCCTGGATTCAGGCCGCGATCGAGAAGGCGCTTCCTGGCTGGATCATCGTCAATTCGGCGAGGGCGGTCACCGACGCACTCTCGAACACGAGCCTGGGCGAGCTCTCGGAGGCCGGCGGAGAACGCACGTCGGGAAGAATGAAATGGATTTTCACGGATCCTCTCGCGCTGCCCGGCTTCGCGCGCGAGCTGATCCGGCGGATGTCGGGCGACGCGCCTATTCACGCGGACGCCAAAGCCCATCGCGAAGAGGAAGAAGATCAGGTGAAAGCATGGTGAAGAATGATCCGCCCCCAGGTTGTCCGATGCACGCAGGCGATCCCAAGCCCTACGGCGACAGCGATCTCACCTACAACGACTACCTGATGGTGCCCGAGCTCCTAAAGCTCCAGGTCCCGCAGACCTCGCCGTCCC
>JAYVOO010000407.1:0-4976 GCA_043757905.1 Oligoflexia bacterium | reverse complement strand
ATCGGATACATGGAGAAGGGGGAGTGCCTCCGCGCTCATCATTTCGTCAACCGTATCGTGCAGATCCTGAAGCTACTCGTGCAGCAGATCCATCTGCTCGAGACCATGACACCGGTGGAGTTCCTGCAGTTCCGCGACCGCCTCAATCCCGCGAGCGGCTTCCAGTCGTCGCAGTTCCGCGAGGTGGAGTTCCTCGCCGGCCTCAAAGACGAAAAGTTCCTGAAGTATTTCCACAACAAGCCGGACTTCCTTAAGGCGCTCGAAGCCAGGCTGGCCGCGCCGGACTTACGAACGGCCTATTACGATCTCCTGCGTATGCAGGGATTCAAGATTCCGAAAAACGCGTCGGAGTTGGAGCAAGGGGAAGCCAACAGCGAAACGACTCGGCTGGCGACTGTTCTTGCGCTTAAGCCGATTTACCAGAATCCTGAGGCGAATCTGCCGCTTTACCTGCTGAGCGAGGGCCTTGTCGAGTTCGACGAATACCTGGGCCTCTGGCGCGTACACCATGTGCGGGTTGTTGAGCGCGTGATCGGATTCAAGCAGGGGACCGGCGGCTCGAGCGGCGTCGCGTATCTTCAATCGACCACGAGTAAGAAATGCTTCCCGGCTCTCTGGGAAGTCCGCACTCACCTCGAGAAGGTTTAGGAGTTTTACCATGGCAATCCGAAAAGTCGCGCGGATGGGGCATCCGATCCTACGGCAGAAGGCGCGGGAGCTCGCGCCCAAAGAGCTCGCTTCCCCCGAGATCGACCGCCTGATCCAGGACATGGTCGATACCATGCATGAATACGGCGGCATCGGCCTCGCCGCTCCGCAGATCCACGAGCCGCTGAGCCTCGCGATCATCGAGTTCGGAGAGGACAGCGCGCGCTATCCCGACATGGGCTCTCAGCCGCTTTCCGTCTTTGTGAACCCGAAGATCACCGTCATCGATCCCAAGGAGCAGGGCTACTGGGAAGGTTGCCTCTCGGTGCCCAAGCTGCGCGGCTTCGTCGAGCGTCCGCGAAAGATCCAGGTGGATTATCTCGACCGATCCGGCGCCTCTCGCAAGATCGTCGCCGAGGGGTTCCTCGCCACGGTCTTCCAGCACGAGCTCGACCATCTCGACGGCACGCTCTTCATCGACCGCATCAAGGACCGCACGAAACTCGCTTTTATGGAGGAGTACCGCCGTTATTGGCTGCCCGACGAGGAATCTGAGGAAGGCGAGCTCGAGGACTGAGATGCTTTTCTTCGGCCATCTCGGGATCGGTTACCGTATCGGAAGCGCGTTCAGACGGCGCCCTTTGGCGCGAGTCGATGTTGGTTGTCTGCTCCTTGGCACCATCGCGCCAGATCTGATCGACAAGTCCATGTTTTTCGCCTCCGATTGGCTCTTTGTCCATCCACCGCTTCTCGCGGACCCATTCATTTCCGGGACCCGGACGTTGGGCCACACGATCGGTTTCACTTTGCTGGTAGCTGCGGCCGCCCGCCTGCGTCGGACGTCCGCTCTCGGATATTTCGCGCTCGGGATGGCGACCCATCTCTTTCTCGATTGTTTCACCTATCTGCTAGGGCACAAGACCCACACACTCGCTTACGTGCTGGGCGTGATGACTTGGCCGGTGAGCGGCTGGCAGTTCCCGGTAAGACTCTGGACTTGGCATCCTTTTCGCTTGATGGGGATCTTCACCGGGCAGCCTTGGATGTGGGTGATGGAAGCGTTTGGGCTCTGGTGCCTGCGGCCCGTTTTTCGATCTAATGCTTCTTCTTCAGGGCTTCGGCGAGCGCCACGCGGGATTCGCGGCGCTTTTTAGCGGCTTCGAAACGGCGAATCTCGTCTTCGGTCTCGGGAGCGACTGGCGGAACCGGAGTTGGCCTGCCGTTCGCGTCCAATGCGACGAAGGTGAGATAGGCGCTCGAGGTATGGGTGCGGTCTCCTGTGGCGAGATGCTCGGCTTCCACGTGCACGCCGACTTCCATCGAGGTGCGGGAGGCGAAGTTCACTTGGGCGTGAATGTACACGACGTTGCCGACCTTCACAGGGGCGACGAAATGGAGTGCGTCGATCGAAGCGGTGACGACCACCCTCCTCGCGTGTTTTCCCGCTGCGATGGCGGCCGCGATGTCGATCCAGGCCATGACCCTTCCACCGAAAATCGTCCCGAGCGAGTTCGCATCCGAGGGGAGGACCATTTCCGTCATCGTGACCGAGGATTCCGAAGGCTTTTTGGGTTTCAGGCTCATAGCCGTCTGATCTTAATCCTGGTTCGGTATCTGAGCCAAGCGCCAAGAATCGCCGCTCCCGGACTTGCAAAGTGGATAGAGAACGTGTTCGACTCTCTTTGTGTGAATCGGGAAGAAGCCCTCGACGGATTGAGGACTGCCCGTCAAGCGATTGACCCGTGCGGGTGAAAAGACCAAACTTCATAAGATTATTCTTGAAGTAGGTAAAAGCACCTTTCTATACTTGACCTCGTGGAGGGGGATATGGACGTCTCCGAAAGTGATCAGACTTTGGCCAGTGTGGCGCCGCTCTTAGACGGCCCCAAACTCCTGCATACTGTCGTCTCCCTGACCGGCTTACCGGAAGAGATGATCTATGAGGAGTTGGATCAGATCTTGAAGTTGAAAGAACAAGACACAGAGGAGTTGACGCTCGATGGCCTCCGCGCGGCCATGCTCGCTTACCTGGAGACTATCCAGGCGAACATGGGCGACTCACCCGAGTCCGACCAGACGTAGGTTTTCCAACTGAAAAAATCTCTTTGGCCATAGGCGACATAATCTTTGGCCATGTATACTGAATAGGGGTCATCTCGATGCTCATCAAATCCCAAGTGCACTCAATCCCTTCCAATCTCATCCGACCCGACCTCGTGGGTTTCACGGGTGATACGGCTGTCGGCAATTACATTCCGAATCCGATCGTCATCGAGCAAACCGCGCGCGGCGAGCGCCAATATGACATCTATTCGAGGCTACTCATCGACCGCATCGTTTTCCTCGGCACCGAGGTCAACGACACCGTGGCCAACCTTCTGATCGCGCAGATGTTCTTTCTCGAGTCCTCCGATCCGGACAAGGACATCCACCTTTACATCAATTCCCCGGGCGGCTCCGTTTACGCCGGCCTCGGCATTTACGATACGATGCAGTTCATCAAGTGCGACGTCAGCACCTACTGCATCGGGATGGCCGCCAGCATGGGCGCCCTGCTCCTGACCGCCGGTGCTCACGGCAAACGCTTCAGCCTTCCGCATAGCCGCATCATGATCCACCAGCCGCTGGGCGGGGCGCGCGGCCAGGCCTCGGACATCGAGATCCAGGCGCGCGAGATCCTCTATCTGAAGGATCGCCTCAACGCCATCATGTCCGAGCATTGCGGCAAGACGGTAGAGCAGGTGAGGAAAGATACGGATCGGGACAACTACCTCTCGGCCCGCGATGCCGTCGAGTACGGACTCATCGACAAGGTCGTCGAGAAGCGCGCGCTTTCCGAAACGGCGAAGTAAGAATCACGTCAACTCAAGCTTTGTGACCAGACCGGCCTTCGGGGCAGGTCGAGAAATAAAAAGGAACAGGACAAACTATGGACGGAAGAAAATACGGCGGCGATGGCTTCGGCAACCTTTGCTGTTCCTTTTGCGGAAAGAACCAGCGCGAAGTCAAGAAGCTGATCGCCGGCCCGACTGTCTACATCTGCGATGAGTGCATCGAGCTTTGCAACGATATCATCGCGGAAGAGGGCCAGAAGGAAACACCTTCCCGCTCGACCCAGTCCATTCCGAAGCCTGCCGAGATCAAGGGCATCCTTGACCAATATGTCATCGGGCAGGACCGCGCCAAGCGCGTGCTCTCTGTCGCGGTGTACAACCATTACAAGCGCGTGCAGCACCAAGGCGAGAAGAAGTCCGCCAAGGACAACAAGGACGGCATCGAGCTCACCAAGAGCAACATCCTCCTGATCGGCCCAACCGGCTCCGGCAAGACCCTGCTCGCGCAGACGCTCGCCAAGCTCCTGAACGTCCCGTTCGCCATGGCGGACGCGACGACGCTCACCGAAGCCGGCTACGTCGGCGAGGACGTCGAGAACATCATCCTCAACATCCTCCAGAACTGCGACAACAACGTCGAGCGCGCCCAGAAGGGCATCGTCTACATCGACGAAGTCGACAAGATCTCGCGCAAGAGCGAGAACCCCTCGATCACCCGGGATGTCTCCGGCGAAGGCGTCCAGCAGGCGCTCCTCAAGATCATCGAAGGCACCATCGCGAACGTTCCCCCGAAGGGCGGCCGCAAGCATCCTCAGCAGGAGTTCGTCCAGGTCGACACCTCGAACATCCTCTTCATCTGCGGCGGCGCCTTCGTCGGCCTCGATCGAATCGTCGCCCAGCGCAAAGGCAAGCGCAGCCTGGGACTCCAGGCCAACATCACGTCCAAGGCCGACGAGAACGTTTCCAAGATGCTCGCTCAGGTCGAGCCCGAGGATCTGATTCGCTTCGGCCTCATCCCGGAGTTCGTCGGCCGCCTTCCGGTGCTTGCGACCTTGGAAGAGCTAGACGAGAAGGCTCTGGTTGAGATCCTGACCAAGCCCCGCAATGCGCTCGTGAAGCAATATGCGAAGCTGTTCGAGTACGACAACGTCGGCCTCGAGTTCGAAGACGAGGCGCTCGCGGCCGTCGCCAAGGAAGCCATCAAGCGCAACACCGGCGCCCGCGGCCTTCGCGCCATCCTTGAGCAGTCCATGCTCGAAGTGATGTACGAGCTGCCGGCCAAGTCCAACATCAAGAAGTGCATCGTCACCGCCGACGTCATCCTCAAGGGCGCCCGCCCGACGATGGTCCTCATCGACGGCGCCTCCGAGTCCGAGACCGCCGCTAAAACCGTCAAGGAAGCGGGCAAGGCCGAGAGCGCCTGACCCGCCGGCTTGAGCACATTCTGATTCTTCGCCGGCCGCGGGGTGCGTTCCCCGCGGCCGGCGTCGTTTT
>JAYVOO010000406.1:0-5021 GCA_043757905.1 Oligoflexia bacterium | reverse complement strand
GGTCCAGGGCGAGTCGTGCTGGAGGTGGAGCGCGACTTCTCCCGTCTGATACCGGCCTTTCGAATGGACCGCGAGCCCGGCCTCGGTCAAAAACTCGAGGGCACGCGCCGCTTGCGCCGGAGTGATCTGAAGCCTCTTCACGATCGCGTCTTGGGTTTGGAAAGCGGGAATCGACAGCAGCACGTGAATCGCCGAGTAATGCCAGGCGCTATAGTAGATCGCCTGGCGCTCCGCGGGCAGGATCTTCTTCAACTTCAATCGGCTCTCGATATGGGCGCGCGACTGGCGGGCCCGCTCGAGCTGGACCTCGAAGCGCTTGCGCAACTCGCGCGAACCCGCGCGCGCATGCGAGACGAGCAGAAGGAAGTGATCCGACTCGTCTTCCGAAAGCCGCAGATGGCTCGAGAGCGCGTCCGCTTGCTCGTGCTCTGCATGGAGTGCCATCTCTCGTATTCCGCGGCCGATCTTCGTCTCGGCGCCCTGAATTCCAGCCAGATTCCGAGGGTTTCGGTGGTTCACGTATCTGCTCGCAGATTGACGCATTGCGTGATAAATAGGCGCAATGTATTTCACCCCGTCTCGTCTCTTGGTTTCGGCCGCGCTCCTCCTTTCCGTCCTTGGCGCAAGCTTCGCGCGAGCCGAGAGCTTTGCTCAGGACCGCCTTAGGCTGACTCTTTCGGATCTTGAGAAGCCTCTCGCCTCGTCCACAGATCCAGCCCTGGTCCTTGCTCAGATGGAAGCGGTCGACACTCGGTTCACGCTCTTCATGCTTGAGTCGCTCTTTCGGCTTCTTGGGCCGCGCTATGGAGACGCCTACAAGGCCGAGCGCACTTCCTTCAAGGAGTTCGAGGACGTGTTTGGGAAGTACGCCGACTCGGTCGATTTCATCGACTTCGCCAAGAAACAGACCCCGCCCGCGGACCCGGCAAAGATCGCGGAGCTCGAGCAGAAGCGCGATTCAAAGAAGGGCGAAGTCGTCACGTACCTTCAGGACAAGTCGTGGATCCCGAACGCGAGCCAGCCCGCGACGGCCATCGCAGCCATCCAAACGCTCATCGACGCCACGCCTTGGAAAAGCGCCGAAAAGGACAAGTCCTATCTCCTAAAGGCGGTCGCCGAACAGCTTCGCAAAACGCAAGACGCCCCGTATGACCTGCATGACCTCGAGGGTGGCATTCACGAGTGGCGCCGGCAGGTGCGTTGGTTCATGATGTACACCAAGGCTCTGGAGGGCATGTTCGTGCTTGGCCCCGACACGCAGGCCTGCCCGATCGCCGACTACGCGGCGCTCATCACCGCGCCGATCGCAAAGAAGAAGTACTCGGTCCTGCCCGCGAGCCCGCTCGAGCCCAAGCCTTGCGTACTTACGAAGTGCCTCTATCTCGCCGCGGTTCAGCTGAACTCAGACATCGGCGAGATCAAAGACAAGGGCCAGGGCGCAGTCGCGCTGGGCGGGCAAGTCTCACCCGAGGCCTTCACGCAGGCGACGAAACTTTACGATCAGATGATTCAGAACAATCTCTTGAAGCGAGTCGCCGACGAAATTGACGCCTGTAACATCTGAGCTGCCTTAGAAGTCCATCTCGCGCACGGGGGCCTGGAAGTCCTCAAGGCGCGAGGTCAGCGATTTGACCTCGGTCTCTTTCTTGGGCTCGTCGCGTGCCAGGCGACCGGCGATCGCCTGGTCAAGCAGCTCGTTCATCTTGAGGATCTGTGCGCCATCCCGCGCGACGAGACCGGCGAAGTCAGCGGAGGCGAACTCCCGTTTTGTGTACGAGCGCCAGACGAAGTAAGCCTGAAGCTTGAGCCAGTCGAGGCGTGGATGGTTCGGATCGAAGCCGCGCGGCGGGCGGGTCGCCGTCTTTTCATTGCAAAATCCGCCAGGAAACGAGGCCTTAAATGCCTTTGTCGCGAAGAGGCGATCGAATTGGCGCGCGTTGGCTGCGACCGACAGCGCTTCGCGAATCGAGCGAAGCTGGCGCGACGAGGGCATGTAGAGACCGCCCGCGAGCAGCACCTCGTCGCCGTCCTCTTCGCCCGGCTGAAAGAGCAGATACAGATTCGGGTTATGGTCGAAACGCGAGACGCGCGGGCGCGAGGCCGAATACGAGAGCCAGTCCTTGAACGGGGCACCGTACTCAAGCGCGCGATTGGCGGAGCGCTTCAGGCGGCCCAGGCCCTTCTGCGGAAAATGGTAGTCGGGAGCGACCGGTCCGAGTTTCTGCTTCAGGCGCCTCGCGAGCTGGGCCAGGGGCTCGAGTACCAGGGCCTCGTAATCGCCGCGATTACGGTCCAGCCATTCCACGCGCTTCTGGCGCGAGGCCTTGTCGATGAATTGGAGGGTGCGCGCGGAGAAACGGGGGTTCTGCTGGGTCATAGCGCGAGGGATTCTCATGAAACCCGGCCTCGCGCCAAGCCCGAACTTAAGGTAAACAGGGGCGCATGAAGACCTTGCTTCGCATCCTCTTTGCGTTCCTGGCCCTGACCGGCGCAGCGCTCCTGGCGAGCACCGGATTTGGCGTCGAGCTCGGGCACCAGGATTATTGGGACAAGCATGGGTTTTTCTTCCTCGTTTTCGTCACGCTCTTCCCCCGGCTTACGCTCCTGGTCGCTGACGTCGCGACGGGGGGGCCCTTTTGGTGGCTGAGCTGGCTCTTCGCGCCCCGACTGCTCGTCGCGGCGCTGGCGACCTTCGCGTACTGGAACCAGAATCCGCTCCTCGTTGCGATCGCCTGGGTGGTAGCGTTTGGGGGCGAGTCCTCCGAGAAATTTGCGCTCGTCAAGCGCGGCTCTTTTCAGTTCCGGCAGGCCGGAAGTCCAGGCCCTGCGCGCGGGCCGAGTCCGGACGAGCAATTGCGGGGCCGCGCGGGAGACGGATATGAGTCCGCCAAATGGGTCGATGCGGAGATTAAAAAATGAAGCGGCTCTTGGGGCATCTTTATTTCTGGGTTCTCGTGGGCATCCTGCTGGGCGGCCTGATCGGATTCGTCGCCCCGGAGTTCGGCGCTTCGCTCAAGCCCTTGGGCGACGGCTTCATTTCGCTGATCAAGATGTTGATCGGCCCGGTGATTTTCTGCACGGTCGTGCTCGGAATCGCGGGCGCGGGCGATATGAAAAAAGTCGGAAGAGTCGGCGGAAAGGCGCTGCTCTATTTCGAGGTCGTCTCGACCTTCGCGCTCGCCATCGGGCTCGCGGTGGCGAATCTCCTTAAACCGGGCGCGGGCTTCCACGTCGACCCGGCGACGTTCGATGTGAAGTCTGTGGCGGAGTACTCCCACCGCGCCGCCGAGCAATCGACGGTCGAGTTCATCCTGCACGTCATTCCCAAGACGTTCACCGATGCCTTTACGGGCTCGGGCGATCTCCTGCAGGTGTTGCTGCTCGCCGTGCTCTTTGGCTACTCCATGAACAAGCTCGGGAAAGCCGGCCAAGCTGTACACCATTTCATCGAGGAGACTTCGCACATCCTTTTCGGGATGGTGAATACCGTCATGAAGCTTGCGCCGATCGGCGCTGGTGGAGCAATGGCCTTCACGGTCGGCAAGTACGGCGTGCGCTCGCTCGGCCCGCTGGCCTACCTGATGGGCTGCTTCTATCTCACCTGTGGGCTCTTCGTGCTGGTCGTACTGGGAGCTATCGCGCGGATCACGGGGTTCAGCATCCTGCGGTTTCTCTCCTATATCCGAGAAGAACTCTTGATGGTGCTTGGCACCTCGTCATCTGAGAGCGCCCTCTTGCCGCTCATGGCGAAGCTCGAGCGCCTGGGCTGCCCGCGCGCGGTGGTGGGACTCGTCGTGCCTTCTGGATATTCGTTCAATCTGGACGGGACCAACATCTACCTGACGCTTGCCGCGCTCTTTATTGCGCAGGCGATGGGGATTGATCTCACACTGGGTGAAGAGCTCAGCATTCTGGGCGTCGCAATGCTCACTTCGAAGGGCGCCTCCGGCGTGACGGGCGCGGGCTTCGTGACGCTGGCGGCGACGCTCGCGGTCGTACCCAAGGTTCCGGTCGCGGGGCTGGCCTTGATCCTGGGCGTCGACCGGTTCATGTCCGAAGCGCGCGCACTGACAAACATCGTGGGCAACGGAGTCGCGACGATCGTTGTTTCCGCGTGGGAAGGGGAGCTCGACCGCGCAAAGCTCGCCGCCGAGCTCGGGGTCGGGCTTTGATAGTCGCCTTGTTCTAACTTGCATTCGACGCCGGGTGCTTCAAACTCTATCTCAGGTTTCGACCGGCGCTTCGGTCGCGTTTCAAAAAACTCCAGGTGCTCCTTGCATGTCTTTGATCCAAAGATGGTTTCTCTCCTCCCACTACCGCCAGGGCCTGGATTTACTCCTGGCGCAGACGCCCGCGCCAACGACCGAGCTCAGGGAGCGGCTGGATTGGATCGGGCGGCTGGTCGACTGGATCCGGACGGCCGGCCCGAACGCCGCCGAGCTCAAGAGCAAGGTCGGGCAGATCGAATCGGCACGCGCCAAATACATCCTCCAAGTCCTCGACCATAACCCGGAACTGAAGTCGCGAGCCGCCGAGTGCATGCGCTCGATTATCCGCGACTCGCGCGCGCTCGAGCTCTTCATGCATGTGGGTGTCGCTAATCAGCAGGGCTTCATCGGCGAGTTCCTCGAGCGGCTCCTGCTCAAGGTCCTCCCGCAGGCCCCGCATGACAAGGATCTCGTTTCTCTCTTCTCAGAGACATTCCGTTTCGAGAGCGACGCCGTCTGGATCCGCCAGATGGATCCGATGATCTTCCAAAGCTGGCTTGATCTCTTTCATTACTCCGACGGCGCACCGATCCTGCCCTGGAACACGATGATCCGCGACGCGAAGGACGCGCTCTATCTGCTGGGCTACTCGGTAAGGGCGATGGGGCTTTCGCGCCTAGTGCGGAACCGGGTGACCCATCCGGACTTTCGCGTTCTGCCGTTCTTTGAGCTGCCGGACCGGATCGACGCGCTTCTGATCGCGAAGGAGGAGGCGACTCAGAAGGAGGCCTACCGCCAGCTGGTCGCGGTGCT
>JAYVOO010000405.1:0-5029 GCA_043757905.1 Oligoflexia bacterium | reverse complement strand
CGTGATCGACGTAGAGAGCGTAAGGAATGCCCTTTTTCTCGATGATTCTTTGCATGACGGTCATACAATTGATCGTGTCCTCGGAGTGAAAAAACTCTGCGTACGGAATATCGCTCGTCGCATCATCGATGGCCGCGATCAAGCACCAGGTGTCTTTGCCGTTGTAGCGATGGGGTGAGCCGTCCATCTGCAGCAGCAACCCTTCGTTCGGCATCCGCACGCGTCGATTCCGCGCGACTCCTCTTCGTCGTTTGCTCCGCTTGACCAGGTGCTTTTCATGGCACCAGCGGCGGAAAGTCGGGTACGTGACAACGATCTCGTGGCGCGCCTTCAGGAGCTCCAAACAGTGAGTCATGTTGAAGTCGTAGTACTCGTTTTCGACCAGTTTCATTACTTTGGATTTAAAAAGGTCGGGCTTCTTATTGGAAGGCGTGCAATCGCGATTACCGTGCACCATCGCGAAGAGACCCTGATTCTCTATCCGCCGCGCCATTCTCGTGACGGTTCGCTCTCGGACCTGCAGCAGCTCGGCCGCTTGTTTTCGGCTCACCTTTCCATTCAAAAAATCTGACACCACTTGATGAGCCACTTGTCCATTCTTAGACATATAGATCCCCTCGTCCCGTTCCATGAGCCCCCGGTTCTTGATTAAGAATCAGGGCTTAGATTAGCCAGGGGAGACAAAATCGCTGAAGAATCACACATAATCAACTTCTCCGGTGTATAGCCGATAGAGATGACGATGACATCCCTTCCTTACATGGCCCAGACTGGGCTGACGAGATTCGCTCTCATTGGCATCTTGAGCGCTTCAGCGGTCGCAGCGATTCCGTGCGCGCGCGCCGCGCCCGGGGAAATCACGTTGAATAGAGTCATAAAATTGGCCTCGGAACGCTCCTACCCGAAGCGCGGCAACCTCTTTTCCGCGCGTGAGGCCGAGGCACGGCTACATCCAGCAGCGTCCGCGCGCTTTCCCTCGCTCGTTTCCAACGCCTCTGTGCAGAAGGACTTTTCCAGTGGGGGCGCCGGCTCCGCCGGGAATCAGTTGACTCTTCGGCAAGATATCCTCACGGGAGGCCTAATCACCGCTTCAGCAGGATCGGCCCGGGAGCTTCGAGCCTCCCAGCTCTACACGGCCAAGAACGAGGAGATCAGCTCGCGCCTCACGGCCATCGAATTATACTTCAATTGCCTTTTCATTCGCGACGCAATCAAGCTGGCCTCGGCGCAGGTCGGAAACCTCGAAGGAGCCCTGCGGTACATGGAAAAAGCGTTCCGGCTTCGGGTTGTAGGCCGCGACGAGAAGCTTTACTTCGAGGTGATCACGACCAATGCCCGACTGAGGGTTCAGACCCTCAAATTGACGCTCGACGAGAACTTGAACCGTCTCGCCTACCTGACAGGACTCGAGCCCGAAGAACTTTCCGCCCTCAGCGAGCCTTTGGTCGTGCCGAAAGCCCTTATCCGCTTCAGCGCTCAAGAACTCGAGGGCCTGTTAGCCAAACGCCACCCAGCCGCGCTCGCAGCCGAAGCCGATCTGCGCAGGTCGCGCTTTGATCTCGACGTGGAGCTCGCGGAAGATCGTCCCAAGCTTTTCGCCGAGATGAGTTATAGCCTGGGCTTGGTCTTCAAGCCGATCCTCGCGGATTCCAACCCCGTGTCGGTGGTCGATGCCCGTTTCGGTCTGTCAATTCCACTGTTCAGTGGCTTCTCTTCCAAATGGAAGAAACAAGCCTACGCCGAGCGGGCTGGAGCTATCGAAATCCAGCGCGTGCAGAAAACCGCCGAGCAGCGCTCGCGGTTTGTCTACAAGATACGCTCTCTCGAGACTCGCCTCGAGGGCATCAGCGCTCTTGAGGAAAATCTCGGCAAAGCCCGGCTCACCCTGCACGAAACCGAGAAAGCCTTCAAATACAAGGTAATCTCCGCCCGAAACTGGGTGGACGCGCTCAATGCCCTCACCGGAGCGCAGCAGTCGCTAGACGAGGAACGGGCCAGGTTCCTGGTCGATTACCACACTCTTAGGGAGCTCACGGTGTTCCTACGGCCAGGAAATTCCAGCACTTCCACGCAGCTGGACGCGGCAGACCCGGGTCAGGACTGACACAACTTTCGGCGCTCGAAGCGGCGGCATAAGATTATGAGTAAGGTAAATCCGCCGGAACCTTGCTGAACCTACTTATGAGCCGGAGAACAAAATGAAAAGATCAAAATTCCTCACCTGCGCCGCGCCTATCCTGTTGAGCGTCCTTGTCATGCCATATACCGATTCCGCCGCTGCCGACCTCGCCAAAGCAGAGGCCGAAGCCGCCAAGAGCGCGAGCGCCTCTCGTACAGACTCTGAAAGCGCGACAGGAGCGAAACCTTCAGCAGATCAAATGAAGGCCACCCATGTGAATACTCTCGTTAATCCTCTGCTCGGTACGCGAGAGGAGCATCCGAAGTCGAGTAAACCGGCCTCCGCCGGCGGATCCGAACCCGCGGCTCCCACTGCCGGGTCGGTTGAGGCGGCCACTGCGCCGCCGGCACCGGATAAATCCAAGGATTCCCCCCAGCAGGCGGAAGCGAAGAAAGCCCCCTCCGGCTCTGCTTCCGAAGGATTGAGCTTCGAAAGACTCTCCACGATCGCGGAAGCTGTCAACGGCGCGGTTATTGTCGAGAGAGCCTCATCGCCCACGGAGAATGCCGCGGACGGGCCAACTCGAGAAGGGGCGCAGCTCCTCAACAATGGCAAGGCTGTGCCATTTGGGATTCTGAATACCGATTCGAACGGCCTCAGCGGCAGATCTGCGGAAGAAATTGCCGGCTACCGCGCGACGCTTTCGAAGGGCGTCGGGTCGGACGACTCCGGGACGACCTCGCTCAACAACGCGATCGAGAACGCAAGGTTCCGCACGCGCGGCTCGGCGCCTGTCCTTGGCGCCTCTTCCATCGGGGCTTCGGCGGCCTCGATCGCAACCGGTCGAGCCGTCAGCACCGCGGGCAATTCGGATAATCAGCCTACCCACTCCGTCTCGTTGAGAAGCCGTCGTCCCCGCACCGCGCCGTCGAGTGGAAGTTTCGCCTCGGGTTCGGGTTATTCGGGGGATGGTGGCGGAGACAACAACCCGGTTGAAAGTGCCGCAGAACTGGCAGCGGCTGCGGGCGAGGCCTTTGTGCCGACCGCTCCCGAAGTCTGGTAAGACTCCGTGAGGCTCTTGATCTACGGTATCAATTACTCGCCGGAGCTGACCGGCGTCGGAAAGTATACCGGAGAGATGGCGGAATGGTTTAGGGAGAACGGCTGGGAGGTTGAAGTCGTCACGGCGCCTCCCTACTATCCCCACTGGGAGGTCTCGAAAGGATACTCGCGTTGGCGGCAGAAGAGCGAAACCCTGAATGGCGTTCTTGTGCACCGAGTTCCCCTGTTCGTTCCCCGCAATCCCCGCTTCCTCAACCGACTTCTTCATCTGGCTTCGTTCGCGATTCTTAGTTTCCCGCGACTGCTCCGCGCCTCCGCCAGCTTCAGGCCCGATCTTTTGCTAGTCGTTCAGCCCACCCTGTTTTGCGCGCCGGGAGCGCTTTTCGCCAGCAGGCTCTTCCGGACGCAAACCTGGGTCCATGTCCAGGACTTCGAAGTAGGTGCCGCATTCGGAAGCCGCGTCGCTCGGTTGCCCTGGCTCAGACCCTACGCGGAGGCTATCGAAAGCTGGTTACTGCGCCGCTTCGACCATGCTTCCGCCATCACCTCCAAAATGGTCGATCGCCTGGAGGCTTATGGAGTACCGCCGGAGAGGTCCTTTTGCTTTCCGAACTGGGTGCAGTCGGTTTCGCCTTCCACGGAGGAGCAGCTCCAGAACCTGCGGAAGCGCCTTGCGATAGATCCCGTCAAGAAAGTGATTCTCTACTCCGGCAACCTCGGCGAAAAGCAGGGGTTGGAAATCGTCGTGGAGACAGCCCGGATCCTGAAAGACCGTCAGGATACTCTTTTCGTGATTTGTGGGGAAGGATTGGCGAAGCGCCGCCTCAAGGAAAGCTCGGCCTCGCTCGACAACGTCCACTGGCTCAATCTGCAGCCCATCGAGGATTTCCATCACCTACTCAATCTGGCTGACCTCCACCTTCTTCCTCAAAAACTTGGGATAGGCGACTTGGTCTTCCCGTCCAAGATCCTCGCTATGCTTGGAAGCGGCAAGCCCATTGTGACGACGGCGGCCCCAGGGACCCGGATCTTCGAGTTGGTTTCCCGTTTCGGAGTCGTCTCGAAGCCCGAGAGCGCCCTAGATTTGAGTCAATCAATTGACGCGGCTCTAGAAAACCGGGCGGACCTTCGTGCGAGAGCCCAAGAAGGCCAGACCTATGTCACCGAGAATTGGGGCACCGAGAGCGTCTTGGGTTCCGTGCTAATCAGGATGAAGAGCAAGGCCTAATGGCCGGGCACGACTTTTCTTTTCAATGAGATTCGGTTTTCTGCCGAACAGTCAGGCATGACAGCCTTGTCCAGACCTCACCTCGCTCCTCCGGCGATACCGCTCGACGACAGTCTCGCGGCCCCACGGTCTGATCGCTGGCTCGAGAAACCGGTCGACTTCCTCAGACACATCGCGTTCGCGGTCCTGTTCATGACTATTGCCGGGCCTGTGGATTGGAACTCTAGCAGCGTACTTCTCTTCTCTTACAGCATGCGCTTCCTGGCCACGCTCTTCATCTTTCACGATCTCGCGTTCCGCGCTGACCGTCGGCTGATCACCTGCGTAATGCAACAAAAATTCCTCCTCGCCTACTTAACCTATGCCTTTCTCTCGGTGGCTTGGTCCGCTGACTTCATGGAAGGCCTCCATATCGCGGCCGAGACGCTCATCCGCACCACATTCGCATTTTACATGGCATGGATCTTGACGCTCGAGCAGCAGGCGAAGTTCTTCCAGCGGATTTTCGTCCTCATGCTTTGCATGTCCACGGTGGGGGTCGGCATCGGCCTGGGCAACGAATCCGGGATGACGGGTGCCTACGGACACAAGAACCTGTTTGGTCAGGCTGTAGCGCTCCA